>PKDL01000108.1 GCA_002863065.1 Pseudomonadota bacterium | reverse complement strand
CTCACAGTGAGAGCATCGGGACATCGAACGCTGGACGTGGCACTGCACTCTGAAATCACTGACCAACGCTCCCAGGCGCGGGTAACATTCGGAGTTCATGATACTGCTTTAGACGATATCCAACAGGTCAATCTTACACTGAACGGCAATCACCTCGCCGCACAGGCTGTCATGGTCGAGGAGCTGACCCCTACCCAAGTTACCCGACGTACGCTCCGACTTATCTCAAATACGCCTTGGCAACCTGTCTCACATAATGGACAAGTCAGACTCAGCCCCAGCGCCCGCCCAAATACGTGCAGTGCCGAAACAACCCCCCGCGGGACTATCCAGTTAGGTCCGGGGTTTGCGACCATTAGTATGCCATCGAGGTCATGCACCATACGGATAGTGGACGAGCTACCGGCGCATCAATTTGAGTCACCATGCCAATAAGCTGGCGCCGGGAAGAACTGTCTCGAAGAGACCGGGCGACACCCGCTACAAACAGTGTCCTTGACAGAACTGTGGTTCAGTAAAGCGAAGGCATGACTCACCAACGCTCGCTGGTTCTTCGTCGTACCATTCCAAACCGTCAACCTTGAGGCTCCAGAGGTCGTCAATGAGCCCACAATCGGTTTTTCCTCCATGGAAATAGATGGTCTCCGTTGCAGGATCAATGACCATGCCATGAGAACTACGCCGCTCTGGTGTTCCAGGGGTGATGATTGCGAAGTCTTTCGGAAAATCACAAAAACCATTGCCCGGCTTATTGAACGAATCGTTCAACTGCAGGGCGCTCCAGCCATTGACACCGAGGTCAAATTTCCACAGGTCGTTTCGATTTCCCAATTGGAGGTCGTCATGACCTCCGAACAACACAACCGAATCGAGGGAGTCGACATAAACCATTCGCCCCCAAAACCGTCGATCTGGAGCACCGTTCGCGCCAGAATCGAGCTGCGTCCATTCTAATGTCTCAAGGTCAAGACCCCAGGTGTCGCCCAGGAAGGGGCCCAAAAATGCATTCGCATCGCCTCCACCAGACACCACCATTTGATGCCGCACCGGGTCATAGGCCGCAGAGGCGAAAAGACGCGCACTGGGAGGACCAGAGGTGGTCAGTCTGGTCCAAGCATCATCTTTAGCTGACCAGGCCCACACATCATTTAATGGAGAGTAGCTCGCTCCCGAGGTACTGGTATTTCCACCGAAGAGAATCACCCTGTCCCCGACAGGATCATAAATCACAGAGCTATTCACCCTGGCGCTGGGCGCCACGCTGCCCTTCGCCATGCGATACCAAGTGTCAGAGTTCAGCTCCAACATCCATGTTTCGTCGTACAATGTGTAAGGAGCAAAGCCATCCGCTCCCTTCTCACGAAAGCGTCCACCAAAGACCAGCATCCCGTGTAGTGACTCAACATACGCCGCCTTCGCGCGCCCACGAGGACTGGGCCCATCACTCTCAATACGCGACCATTGCGAACATTCAGGGTCATATGCCCACGTTTCACCGATATAGGAATTAACTCCAGTACAGTTCACCGGGAACTCAGGATTCCCGCCATACGCAATATAGCGATTCCGTATGGGGTCCCAAACAAACGCATGTTCCGCGATTGCAGCTGGCCGCTGTCCCGTTGGCGGAGGGCATTCCTTCACCTTGGAGTCGTCGGTCCCGTCGTTGCCATCAGTAGCGTCGGTGGCATCCGTCGCATCAATCCCGTCAGAGCTCATTACGTCAGTACCTGATGCATTGGCGATACCATCTGCAAGTGCAGCCGTATCAATGCCGTCGCCCTGACAGGATGCTAAAGCTATAACGATGCCCATCTCCAGCAACCGTCTGATGCGCATGTCCCCCCCTTTATTGATTCTCATTCTCGATAAGGCGAGATAGTACTGCATTTTTGTATATTGTCACTGATGAAGTCTTTTCAAAACGCAACATGAGGTCCTAAGGCACTAAAATAGGCGATAAAACGGGCCGATACCGAGCACAACACCAGCTCGGAAAAAAATGCTCCGCCATTATGCAGAGTACGCTCTTCATACTGAGTCTATTGGACTCTTGACCGATGGGCATGGGATAGACGAGGGTATCGCCCCGTGAGTTCCTTGAGTACCAACGATGAAAGCCATCAACTACGAACCATCTGGGGTGGCATGGTGCTCCTCCTACTTCTGGTCACATACGCATCCCTAAGCTTCGGGACGGGTGACTTGAACGACGCCACTATGGGAGACGATTACCTACGACTACGCGGATACCGCCTTGTGAACAGCCTCCTGGCTGGTGCCGCCCTTTCGGTTGGTGGAGTCCTAGTTCAAGGTCTATTTCGTAATCCACTCGCCAGCCCATCTATTTTGGGCACAACGGCCGGTGCAAGTTTGGGTGGAATCGTGGTCTTGATGGTCTGGAATGTCCTACTCGCGACCTGGATCCCTCCTTGGCTTCCCGCCGAGCTGGTTCTCCCATTCGGCTGTGTACTCGGTGCCAGCCTTTCGTTGCTCGTACTGCTGTACGTTACGCGTCACTCGAAAAGTATGGTGTCCGTCCTATTGACGGGGTTCATTTTGTCATCCCTGTTTCTTGCCATCGGCAGCCTACTGCTCAGCCTCGCTCAGGATACATTTGAACTCGGACGAGCCGTGGTCGCCTTCACCCTGGGGGGAGTCGAAACCAAGGGACTAACGCACATCGCATTTGCCCTTCCTCTCGTCGTCATAGGGTCCAGCGCAGCGTTCAGTTGGTCCACCTCGCTTGATGTACTGCTCTCAGGCGAAGAGGAAGCCCAATCACTCGGTGTCGATATACCACTTATAAGGCGCTGGGCCATCGTTTGGACAGCCGTACTCACAGGGGCTGCAGTCGCCATCGGCGGGAACCTGGCATTCGTGGGTCTGGTGGTGCCACATGCATTACGCCCGTATGTCGGTGTCCGCCATAGTCGTTTGTTCCCAGCATCGCTAGTCGGTGGAGCCATATTTGTCGCGGGGGCTGACTTACTTATCCGATTATTACCCGTAGAAGGCACCATTCCTCTAGGTGTTATCACCGGATTAGTGGGTGCGCCGGTCTTTCTCCTCCTATTGAAGAAGAATCTCGCGGGGGGTGACTTTGCATGACCGGACTTGAGGTAAATGATCTGACGGTGACGTACGGCCAAGACACCACCGTCGTCCACAATGTGAGTTTCGAGGCGCGACCCGGTCGTATTACAGCGCTCCTCGGCCCCAACGGATCAGGTAAATCGACGATCCTCAAAGCGGTTACTGGGCTTATTCCAAGCTCTGGTTCGGTGCATTTAGATACCGTTCTAATCAGTAAGTTATCACCACGGGAACGTGCGAGTGTCCTCGCGTACGTGCCACAACGCTCAGCATTGACCAGCCCTTTGCACGTCAAACGAGTAGTTGAGCTTGGCCGTTATGCACAATGGTCAAGTTATGGTGGCCTCAGCTCCGAAGGTGAGGCCATTGTCCAGCAAGCGATGGAACGCACACAGGTGAGCCAACTGAGTTCACGCCCATTTACCGAATTATCAGGAGGAGAGCAGCAACGTGTTCTCTTAGCGCGCGCCATCGCTACAGGTGCCAAGACGATGGTACTAGATGAACCCACCAGCGCACTCGATATTTATCATTCACTTCAATTCCGACGCTTGCTGCATGAATTACGACAAGATGGGTTCACGATTTTAATCGTGCTCCATGACCTCAATGAGGCAAATGAGACGGCGGATGATGGTGTTTTATTGCTCAATGGCCATGTACTTGCGACCGGGCCGATCGATCACGTGATTGCCCCTGCGCCACTTTATGAAGCGTATCAAGTCCATTTGTCCGAAGAGCGTTCCCTCCGATTTGGCTTAGATCCGACATGAGAGCTCAACTCATCAACAGTGGCTTAGTCATAATAGCTTTTAGCCTCGCGGCGGCCGGCGCCCTCTATGCGGATAAGCACAATGCATCCACCATCGAGCAGGCACGCGATAAGGCAGAAAACAGTGCGTCTGCTACGCATGTCCGTGATTCTAGTGCACACGAGATACCCATTCAGGACTATCAACGCATCGTATCGGTCAATACGGTGGCAGATCGGTTGCTTTTAGAACTTGTGGAGCCGGAGAGGTTGGTGGCAGTCACTCACTATTCTCAAAAGTCCCACCCCGACGGATGGCGATTTGGGGAGCGACCATCTATCGCAAAAGCTAACGACCTTGAGGCGATTTTAGCACTAAAGCCCGACCTCGTGATTGCATCGGCTTTTGCCGATCCCTCCTTCAATTCGAGGCTTCAAGAGAGTGGAGTCCAAGTGGTCGATATTGGCGAAGTGCGAGGGGTACGTACCACGCTACAGGGGCTGCGGATATTATCGTCAGTACTGAACGTGCCGCAACGCGGTTTGCAGCTCGAGCAGCGCTTTCTTCAGCGGCTCGCGGCACTGGAAGATCAGCGTCCACCGCAAGGGCGAGTATCCGGTATATACCTCACGTATTATGGGGACGCGTTCTTCGGTGGGACCACTGGGTCCAGCTATTCAGACGTCATGTATTATAGCGGGTTCGATGATATTGCGGCTAAACATGGGTACCGCGATTGGCCTGCGTATACACCAGCCGAATTACTAACGATGAACCCTATGGTTATCGTCACGCAGGACGGCATGGGTCAGGCTATCTGTGAGCACGGTACGCTGAGGGCGCTCGCAGCGTGTCAGCCCGGTGGTCGTGTGATTGAAATGAGGAATGCCTACCAGAGCGACCCTGGATTGGGTATTGCGGAGGCAGCGCTGGCCCTGCAGAAGCTGCTCTACGAAGATTGAAGACCGATCTATCGTTGAGCAAGCCGGTCATCCGCGCCAAGCAGCAACATGGCCTCATGACGAACGGTAAGGTTTGAATCGTTGGCGGCGGAGAAGAGTAACCGAGTGCAGCTAGATGTCTGCAGATCTTTACATGCTTGAAGAACAGCTAAGCGTAACGCCATAGATGAATCTCCATCACGGAATCGCTCGATCATGTAATCCTCTGCGGACGTATCTTTCAATCGACCCAGTGCAGCTACCACGATCTCTGGAGCGATACTGCCGTCTTTAAGTGCAGCGTGTAGCAGCGGTGATATCGCCCGAACACCAGCCTGAGAAGCAGCGATCGCTGCTTGACGTCGTACGAGGGGCTCAGAGCTGCGCATGGCGGTGAATACTCGGCTGGATATAGCCGCTGCAGGGTAGTGTGCCCAAGACTTGACGACTGCGATTTTACCCGACAGAGAACCTGCCCCGAAAATGTGGTCCAGCACCTGAAGTGACCCAACCGCACGAGTTCGTCCTAGCGTCTCAACCAGGTCCAAATCAGCGCCTGTCGGATTACGCTCCAACAACGGTCCGACCAGCTTTAGCGCTAGGTTCGGGAACTTCTCGAGCAGTGCACGCGCGTCGACCTTCAGACGCTGATCTTCGAGAGAGGCGGTAAAGAGAGCTGATACACCGGTGGCTCCGTACGATTCCACACCATCGCGAAGTGCAGAACGAAATCGAGCCTCGCCACGTGCTAAAGCATCGATCATTATCTGAAGAGCCAGACGAGACCGCGACTGTGCGAGTAGCGCTATTGCTTCGTTCCCTAGCGGCGCAACATCCGCCCGAAGATAGTCTGCCAGGTGGCTAATCCCATTATTGGTCTTCGCGAGGTTATGTAGTGCGCGACGTGCGACGGCTTCGTCATCATCGCGCGCAAGTCGCGCGAGAATCGCCTGCCCCTCGCCCGGCGGGAAGCTATCTGCGTAGGTGGCAATTGCTACTCGTACACTTGGGTGTGGATCATTTGATAGCTTGCGAAGGTGCGACAACGCGGTTACTGAACCCGACCCGGCCAGTGCCTTTGCTGCTGCTGTGCGCCATGAAGAAAACCGTGCATTGACGTATGGCGCAGCCAGTTGAACGACGGCTGGTGATTTGATCTTACTAAGCGTTCGTAGGCTCCGCTCAACGACATCATCGTAATCGCTCCGCAGTAACTTAGCGAGGTACGGGATAACGGCGGGACCGAATGCTCCCGACGCATTAGCTGCCGCATCTGCAAGATCGAAATCTTCCGACTGAATAAGACTAGACACCAGCTTCAGCGCTTCTAGACTGCCCGTTGCCGCGAGCGCCCCCAAGGTCAACGGCACCAGCTCTGGAGCGGGTCCCGACTCCCAAAAGGTGATCAACGGCTGTGAACCGACACTAGAACCCAGGCGACGAAATACTTCGAGTGCCGCACGCTGCGTGTCAAAATCGCCCGTCTTTAGGCTGTACACGAGCGCTGGGATCGCGGCGGGGCCCACGGCCTCCAACATAACCACTGCCTGGGGCCCGTCGTCAGTTCCAAGCAATGACACGTTGCGGTCAATGAGCGTGCGAGTTGCAGCGTCTACACGCTGTAAGGAATCCTGTTCCTTATAGGTAACCTCAGTCAGACAGATCCCTTCATGTTTGCCTGGGTAAGACGTCTTCACAGTCAACGTCGCGCGCCGTGCGCGAAGTGGTGGGTCGAAACGAACGGTTTGGGTTCGGCGACGATCACGAAGTGTAATGCTCACCTCTCGTTCACCTGCTCGGAGAACGAGCTGCTTCGGGCGAGAGAACTCCGAAAACGTCCGGTTAGAACCCGCGCAGCCCGGGGTGATGTCTACCTCTGAGATGTACCGCATACCCACGAAAGCCCAGTGTAGCTCAACCGCTCCCTGGGCAGGGTCCCCCACCCAGGAAGAATATTCCACACCGTCCGTCAAATGCTGGGCATTGTCTGTGCCAGCAACAGCGGATGCACCATTCCAGGTCGGCGACACAGTCACATTAGCAATACTATGTGACTCGATGGGTGAAGACGATGCGCTGGCCAGCACAGGAGCCACAGCGACAAGAGATAGGATGGCAAACAACGTTTGTTGTTTTGCGAACTCAAGCGTAAAAAGGCTGCGTTTCATGTGGTTCCCTCGAGAGTGAGTCGGTTACGTTTCGCCCACACTTCAACGGCACCAAATGGCTCAAAGTTAACACAAATGTTTGAATTTATTTGACATTGGGTCAACGGGGACACATGGTGTCAAAAAACACCCACCCCCTGTCTTGCGCAACAGGATGACGGTTCATGCCAAGATACAATCTACCTTCGAACTATCCGGTATTCAGACAACTGAGCGGTCTTTTGTGGGTACTTTTGCTTGGGATGCTGACGAGCAGCTGCAAGCAAGAACAACCTGTCAGCCAGGAATCTCCAAAAACGATGGAGTCATTAGGTACCCAGAAAAATGGCAATGAATCGGCCGCATCAGAATTTCGAGGAGAATCTCATTCCAACGACTTCAATGTGTCGGCACCGAAAAAATCAGTCCTGCCAACAGCACACGGTAGTAAATCGAACGTGGAAGCACATGCAAGCTCCGCGCTAGCACAGGCGTCGAATACGACCACGCCAGCGTCACTAATTACAACCGCGGGGCCATACGGCATCTTAAGACTGCCGGTTCGCGGCTTTGCATCGTTAGCGCCTCGTGACAGGGCGCTGTGCCATTATCTCGGACGAGCAGCACTCGCGGGTCGAGACATCACATGGGATCAAAGGCATCACCTTGCATTGACTCTTCGCCGTACGCTTGAAGATATACTGACGACCAATCAACAGCTCACTGCCTCATTTCGATCGAAGCTCCTAGCTACACTGCGGCTACTTTGGATCGCGAATGGGCCGTACGACACTCGAACGGGCCGTAAGCTCAAAATGCTGTTCAAAGAAGCGGATTGGTCTGAAGTACTTCAAAAACACGCTGCGACGACGGACAAGTCTGTAGAAGTCGATCCCAGGCTGACTGCCTTCATGTTCAAATCCAACGTCGACCCGTACTTAGTCGGTCCAGACGGACGTGACCCATTATCCAGCAGCTCCGCAAATTTCTATCTGAACGTAACACTCCGCGATCTCCGTGAATTCAAGGAGATGTATCCGCTCAACTCTCGCCTCGAGAAGCAGGGAGAACGAGTAATAGAGCACGTATACAGAACTGGCCGAGCAGCTACTCCCGGCCAGCGACCAGCCCCAAAAGGCATGTATTCTTCGGAGCTTACGCACGTTGTCGCTGAGTTACGACGTGCGATACAGCTCGCACGTCCCCAGCAAGCAACGCAACTGCGTCATCTAGTCGAATACTTTGAGACGGGGAATCCCAGCGCCTTTGACCGATTCAACACAGAGTGGGTACAACTCCGAAATCCCATCGATACGATGATGGGGTTCATTGAAACGGATGATGATGCACGCGGCGTCAAAGGCACTTGGGAAGGAGTCGTGCTTATTCCTGATACCGAAGTGCAGACACTTATTGACGGGTTGCATGAACGAGCCGACTACTTCGAACACATCATGCCGTGGAATGATGAATATAAACGTGAAACGCCAGAGTTTCCTCGACACGAAGCATGGCAGGTCGTCACGGCCCATGGTGATGCAGGTCCTGACATCCCGCTAGGGATGAACCTTCCTAATTCCGACGTATTGCGCACAAAATACGGTCACCGGTCCATCTTGTTCACAAACGTAATACGCGCGACTGATGAAGCGACAGAATCACTGCTTGTGGATGAATTTGCCCCCGTAGATGAGCGTGCGGCTGCTAGACGATGCGCAGGTATCAATTCTGATCTGACACTAATTTTACACGAAGTCGTCGGTCACGGTGCAGGTCAACTCGCAGCTGCATTGATGGATACATCCCCAGATCTTCACCTCAAAGAATACGCAACCGCAATTGAAGAAACTCGAGCAGAGTTGGTAGCTCTCTACCTTCTTTGGGATCCC
>PKDL01000176.1 GCA_002863065.1 Pseudomonadota bacterium | reverse complement strand
CGCAAGGACTCCCCCAAGTCGCGGAACTCAATACGTCCCGCAGATGGCTTATGCGGTCAAAGCGGACTATTTAGGCATCATCGCAAGCGTCCTCTCCGCAGCCTTACGAACATGAGAATCGCTAGCATGTTTCAGGTCAATCACCTCGTAGGCGTCTCGTATACCCTGAATCAGAGCCCGGCTGCCTCCGATCTCAGCGATGGTCCGAGTAGCGATAGCGCGTGCCATCCACTTGGTGTTTCTGTCTTTTGCAAGGTTCGCCAGTGCTGCGGCCAAATCTTCCACCCGATACCATCCCTTCACCGCCGTAGCCCACGTTTCATTCGCCTTGATGATGGGCTTGGTGCGTGCGGCTCCCAGTGCCGATAAAGCCCCCCAGGGAGGACGCTGTTTGGTACGCGGGGTTGCTTTCAGCAGCTGCAGTGTCAACTCATATCCAGACTTCAGCGGTTCAGCCGGCAGTGGATATCCCGTCCAAGTGCTCAAAAGCCCTTTGAAGCATGCCTGGTACAGGGGTTCTGGCGTGTCAGGGGCCAGGAGATACTTCTTCATGTGCACTAATGCGTTCGAATTACCGCTGCCGTAGAGCTTTTCACATGCGTATGTCCGCAAGTCGTCCGATGCATCCGACGCTAGCATTGTCACCGCTTTCTCAAAAGTCGCATCTGAGCCTCGACTAAAGCTGCTGAGAAACCAACCAATGACTTCTTGGCGCACCCCAGCGTCCGCGTGATCCGCCATATCGAAAAACAACTTTTTCATGTCGGGAGATGCCAAATGACGTGACCCAACCACATTCAACATCGCGCGTAACACCGTCGGATCAGCCTCCATGCGGGCTGCTTTCTCAATAGCTAACTGCCCGGCCGGATTCGTTCCCAAAATAGAGCCAACCATCGTTGCTGCCTGTAACCGAACTGCAGGTGATGAATGACCGAGCAGGCGAGAACCAAGCGCCGCATTTGCTCCAAATAAATCTTTTTGCGCCGTTGTACGCCCACGGGCCTCACGCAGTGTTTTGTACGCGCTGCATTTCTTATCGATACCCCTGCCTACGAGTTTGCACTCCGCAAGGGCCAACACCAGTGCCTCGTATAACTCCGCGGTGAGCGCTGCAGTCTCGTTCTTCATCAATGCGCCGACACCAGTCGCTGCGTCCGCTGACTCCAGAAGCGCACTGGATGCAGATTTTATCTTCGAGTCCATCCGCGTATTCACCGTGCGAGGTACGCCAGCCTTTGTCTGAGTAATAGAGCTTGGTTCGGAGCCTCTAGCGCGAGTACCCTCGGTGCGGTTCTTAGGCAATATCGGTATGCCGGGCTTTGCTACCGGCGTAACAGTCGGTTTGTTACTAACAGCATTCGCCGTCGCCGGGGACTGTGTTCCCGGAGAAGTTAGTGTACTTTTAGCGGTCTGATCGTTTTTCGCTTCACAGCTTATCACCGTCGCATTGCAGACAATTGCGATGAGAAAGCTACGATAGCGGCCTCTGATACTCGTCATCTTATATGTCTCCATGGCTCGCTCAAACGATGCGCGTTGTCCTGCCACACCAGCGTAAAAAATCCAAGTCAGGACTTAGTTAGATACTTCGTATAAGGAAGCTACGCCGCAATGTACGCCCACATAATCAGCAAACATCACCGTAGGTTCATTTGAAAGTACGGCGCAATCTCCGAGCGCAAAGAACGAATGCACAGGTGCACCGAGATAACCAGGGATATTACCTTGCTAAATGAATACCAAAGGACATATGCTCCGGCCATTAAGGGCGTATTGATCTGGAGGAACCCTAATGCTTAAGAAGTTCGTAACCGTCGCCGCAACCGTGCTCTTTTCGCTATCCCTGTCCACTGCAGCATACGCTCACTGTGGTCAGTGCGCTGCAGACAAAAAAGACCCATGCGCCGAGAAGTGCAAAGATTCAAAGGACAAAGATTGCTTGAGCAAGTGCCAAGAAGCGCACAAGAAAGAGCACAAGAAAGACGAGAAGAAGTAATCATCTCGCCGTGGCTGATGCCGGCGGTCTAACGCCGGCTCGCCATCCCCAACCGACTGACATACGAAAGAGGCGCCAACGCCGTATCGGCGGACGCCGTCGTCCGATGACAAGCGTTCCACATGCAGCAGTCAGCAACTTCACCGCGTGCTGGTGGGCCAGTCAACGTTTACCTCTCGCGGAGCGTTACCAACGCTCACTCCTTCATCTGTTCGTTTGAAGTGCTTATACCGCTTCACCCACGCCGATACATGCGGCCTGCAGAATTCGTTATGCGTCTGGTGGTGAGAAGCCGGAATGCGCCTTTCCATCTTCATACAGCCAGAGCCTCTGGTTCGTATCGAACGGTCCCTCAAATATCACAGTCTCCGCGCCTGGAAAATCTACTCGGATCGAATTGACTACATCATTGATCGGCCCTGGCCCCAGACCAAAATGCACAGTTTGCGAGTCTTGACCTCCTTGACCGTTGCCCCCACTCACGTACCCCACACGCATGCCTTCTGGAATCGATAGCCCCACTGTCGCTCCGATAGCCGCACGATTACATTGGTCCGTACCGACCACCCTGATCTGAAGCCATCGGCCGGTGTGTAAACGCGTATTGCGATATGCCCCGCCACTCGTGAAAAGGTCGAGGTCTCCATCATGGTCTACGTCGGAGTGCACAATCCCCCAACCGTTCGTAAAATCCAATCCGCTTCGGTAGCTAGATAATCGGAACGTGCCATCGCCTTGACCGTAATAAAAATCGGTAGGCCGACCGTCGTAAGTAGCGCTTATAGCAAGGTCCAACGCCCCATCATTGTCAAAGTCACCTAAGTTGGGAACGGAGTGAGTCTCTTGAAATCGAAGACCGGCGGCTCCTTCGGGATACTGAAAGTCTCCCTGTGAATCACTAAAGACTCCATCCTCCTGAATCAACACCTGCGACTTATCCGAAAAACCAAAAAAGCGAGGGTGTGCAAGGTTGGCTACGACCAGGTCAAAGTCCCCGTCATTATCGATATCTCCCCATGATGCACCAATGCTGTGCCCGTAGTACGTGTTGCCGTAGTAATTACTTTTCTGACCCGCCACACCCACATCATCAGCCACGCTCGTGACCGTACCGTCACCATTATTTCGGTACAGCGCATTTTCATGAAGCGTATATCGATTCACAAAAAGATCGACATCTCCATCCTGGTCATAGTCGATTGGGTTGGCGCCTCGACTCGACCGCGGGGGCATGTCCGAACCCGTGAACCCGTTCTGCCCTGTCCACTCAGAAAACGTATTGTCACCGTTATTACGCCAGACTTGATCATTGTAAAAAGTAAAGTCTGCCCAACAAATCATATTAGCGATATACAGGTCGAGTAGCCCGTCGTTGTCTATATCGAGCCAGGCGGCACTCGCGGCGGGGGCATGCCCATGCCCAGCGCCATTACAGTCATTATATGACTGCGCATCGGTGAGCGTAGACAACGTGGTCACATCTTCAAATGTGCCGTCACACCCTCCGCGCAGTAGGTGGTTTGGAGATGTACCAGACTCAACAAATACAAAAATGTCCAGGCAACCGTCATTATCGAAATCTCCAAATATGCCGCCTGAACCCGAAATACCCATCGCGGGAATGCCGCTCTGATCGGTGACGTCAACGAAATCACCACCCTCGTTGCGCCATAGAATATTTCCCGCCACAAATACATCGTCGTCGCCATCATTATCCCAATCGCCGAAGGATGCTCGATTGGGCAGCTCCATCGGTGCCATGGGTTGAAACAGATCCGCCGCCGGCGCCTCACCCTCCATGTATTCCACATGCAAGCGAACGATAAAGTCATACTGAAATGGAAAGGTCAGCCCCTGCCAAAAGGCGAATCCCTGTCCTCCACTGACCCCTTGTTTGAGCTTAGGAAAACGCAGACTGCTATGGCAATCATCAAATCCTGCACATGAGCCGTCCTCTTGATTGGTGGAGCCATCGAACCACCATGCCGCATCCCCCTCACCCGCTCGCTGGTGTGCGACATACACCAGACCTGGGTGTTCGACATGTACCGGCGAGGTAAATGCATACTCAACCCAATCATCTACGGCTATTGCTTCAGCACAATGAGAGCCTTCCCACAGCGGATCGCGGTCCCAAAAATCAAATCCATTGTAACCAAAGTCAGGATACAGGCCCGCCGAAACGGCCGCCCCCGGTTCAGCTGGTAATTGTGCATAACGCACAGAGAATCCGTGGATTTTGGCGGGGTGCTCTAGTTCAAAACGCACCGCTTCATACAGCTGGACGGACGACATGGGGAGCTCGTCGTCAGTCACTGTCCACGTTTGCTTTGAAATGTCTGCCGTTCCGCTGTCGTTATGCCATTCAAGAATCGTAAGACTGTCGGGTATTTGCGAATGTACGGTCTGACATGACTGCGGGTCGTATGTGCAAACATTATCGATGCAGAACAGCCCATCTCCACATTCATCATCTCCGTAGCAGCACCCGTCTACCCATGAATGAGTGCACCCTCCATCGGGTCCACAGTCGTCGGAAGTGCACGGGTTTCCGTCATCGCAATTTACGCATGGGTCTCGTGGACGTCGATCCGTATCACGCAAAGAGGATGAGTTTTCCGCATCTATGACGTCCGCAATCACCCCGGGGAACGCATCTGAGCCCCCCCCTGGATTGACGACCTCATCAGAACCCGTACACCCAATGGCGGTCGTCCCGACAAGACACATCACTCCAAAACACCATACTACTGGTCGCAATATTGAACTCCTTCGGATGGCTCGATCAGACCGAAAGTTGTATCGACTCGCAAGCAAAGTTTTCTATGGTGCATCCGCGATGACATGGCGAAGTACTTCAAATACGCGGGAGCATTCATGCGGTCTTCGGCGTCTGCTGAGGCTGTCACCTACCTAACGAGAATGGACCAAGGACGGTCTCTTACTCCAGCGTGTACTTTTCATCATTTAGAAGTCGGTAGGCCGCATCAGTGCGCCATGGTTTACACCGACAGGATTCTCCCTCCTCGACTGGTTCAAATACCAGCGGGTCATTGACTGCGTGCCAGACATCTCGGAGACGAGGGACTGAAGCGATATCGTAATCGATTGGCAACGCCACACACCCGCACCGGGGCTCTCCAACCAACACAGGCAGTCCGACCGTTCCTGACTCAAGAATACGACGATTCAGAAAGAAGACTGCGGCAGCATCTTGAGGCTGCGTGAACCGGACCGCAACATGCGGTGGTATCTCGGCAGAGTCTTGCGCCGCTCGAGCCGCCTGAACTCGATGAGATGGTGCGAGATACTGGTTTGATAGAAAGATCGCGCTGAGCAATAAACAACCGACGACGCCTAGACTATACCGGCGGGCGATATGCTGAAGCGCGGCTGCCACGGCCACGGCCACGCCAATGGCCGGACCGTATAGATGTCGTAAGTTCCAATCAGGAATGTGTGTGGTGTTGGTCGACGGCTCTGGAGGTGCCAGATCCAGCACTGAGGGGCCGAGCAAGGCGGCCGAAAATAATCCAAGAAAGAAAACCCATCGGACCAGACTCGGTCGTGAGACATTCCCTCCACTATGCCATGCTGCAGCGCATAGCATGGCAACCAAGCCTGCCGCCCAATATACCGCACCAGGGAGGTCGTAGGTAAACGGAACAAAGAACCACCCTGGCATATCGATAAGGCCATGTAGAAGTGTAGTAGCGGCTCCGGTATCAAACAACTCCGCTAAATACCCGCTCTGCACTGCATTACCAGACTCAAAAAGCCAAGCGCGCCATATGAACATGGGTATGACGATAAAGAGGAGGTACGACAAATACACTCGCGGTTTGAACGGCCTGCCACCACGCCAATCACACAGCGGAGCTAGGACGAGAAATGCAAGTGTATGCTCACGCGACAATAAGGCTGCTGCAAACGCAATACCGGCAAATAAATACCGACGATCGAGATGAGCACATAACGCCAACAATAGAAAGTTGGCCATCATGACCGCTTCTCGTCCACTCGATAGCCATAAAAGGGTCTCCGATGCGATCGGGTGTGCCAAAAATAAAAGCCCCGAGAGATATGCGCCGTAAAAAGACAGTCCTAAGCGGAGAGAGAGCCGGGTGACCAACCACGCCGCCAGACTATGCCCCAGTAGTGTGATGAGCGCCCATGTACCAATGGAGGAGCCTATCCAGGTCGAATCGAATCCAAGCCAAAGCAATGGAAGCACTCGTATGGTCGGCTCAGCAGGATTGGTCAGCTCGGTGAACAAGGTCGCCAACGCACTGGGATTACCAGAAATCCAATGGGCATAGCCCAGGTACAGCCAATCATCTGCTCCTGTCGCTTCGGCCTGCACTGAAAACCATAGTCGGACTGCGAGGGTGACTAAGACCAATACGGTAAGCCATCGATAATCCACGGTTCGGGTAGGCTGTATTACCGTCGTACGTTTGCTACGAAACCACAGAACGCAAAGTGCCAACCATGTGCCAGCCCCCAACCAACGCGTCGGGGCAATATCGGAGAACCACTCCACCTATTGCATGCTCCACCGCGCATTCACCTGCACTACTAACGGTTTTCTCGCTGGTATATCGGCGGGATCCACACGGACTGAGACTCCAATGCCATCGAACCGTCCCATGTATTCAAACCACGGATCTGCCTGGGCTGACGTGTCCGAATCAGACGTGGTCAAAAAAGGAGCGCCGGTCCATACACGAATAGCATCCCCAGTGACGCCTGGAACCAGGTCCAAGCCAACGTAGCCTTGACGCTGCCTGTGTGGGACCAAGTTTTTGAAAGCACGAAATAATGACTGTTTACCAGGATGCTTTGTCCAAGAAGCATGTACGTTCAAGCCAGCGAGGCCTAGAGACTTCACCCGTCGATTCTTGCCTCGCGCGCTGTGCAGGATACTCTCTAAAACCTCCGGCGCTGGGGTAATCACTAGCCTGTTGCCTGCCAGTGCATAGTAAAGGTTCCATTCGGAACCGTTTCCAGGTGTCGTACCTGTTACCCGTACACTCGGTATGAACTCATAAATCGGCCCCGAAGAATAGGCGATGTCGGTCTCACCCTGTGCCTGAAGTAATCGCCGAATGTCCGTAAGCATCGTCGTTAACGCAACGACATCCGAGACATCGAAAATGACGTATGAAGGTGCCGACATCAACGCTACTCGGTGAGAGTACAGCCACGCCATTGGAGCCTTTAGCAGAGTATCCCATCCAGACATTAGTTGCTCTTGCGTCGAGCCAATCCGGATCCCTAAGGTGACCGTAGAGCCAATCCATTCTAGTGGCTCGAGCCCCTCGGGTAGCATCGCGGCGATCGCTCGATAGAGCCCAGTTCCTTTCGCCAGACCTACAGAAACTTGCACCGTGTCGGGTAAATCAGGCACTTCCATAACGGCCGATTTGCACATCCCGACGATACGTTGCACACCCGGTTCTTCGCCGCGTCCGACATACGCAAGTTGTACTGTGGGCTCCAAGCCACCGTGTATACGACCGAAAAACACTGGCGGTCTTGGCTTGGTACTGCTCAAGTCTGCACGAAACTTTTTGTATGCATTCGCTTCAACCACGGTCGGCACCGATACATCAATATCGGCAACCGGCGTCAGAAAAGCCAGGGTTCCCCAATTTGAGGATACGCCCTGGTCTGGATCGTAGGTGATGTGCTGCCCGCCGTTGTGCTGAACTTCGTCTTCCGCAAGAATACCCAGCCGAGTCATTTCCCCTTGATTCGCGGGCATGTTCCCCTGCAACCACCGATAAAGCAGTGCTGTCGCACTCAGCTGTTGCATATCCGCACGGGCTGCCTCCCGCCGCCAGATTGCGATGCGCTCACGCGGCGCGAAGCTACGCGACCAGAACCGCTGACCGGCGAAGAACTCTATATACGGATGCCCCCCGTTATGTGCAGAGACTTGAGACGACATAAAACGATATTCTGCAGAGTCCGATAGGCTATCTGTCCCCGCCTTCACCGAAAGTATGCGTTGAAGTAGTCCTCGACTATTCGCGAGATAGACCACGTCTTTATCGATTGCCAGGTGTTGGTCCCGCCCCACTTCACCGCTTCGATAATGCTGGACAGGAATGCCAAGATGAGACCATTCACCGACCGTAACTGTACTGTGCATACGAGTGGCGTATTCGCGCGCCCACTTCAGCCAACTCATGACGGCCTGTACATCCCTCACGCGCGCAACAATTGCTACGGCGCTGCCGGTAATCAGCGTCGGATCATCAAAAAATACTGCCCATTCCGAGATGTGGGGGTCCAACTGCGCGGCGGCGGATGAGTCAGAAAGCAGAATATTGAGCATGAGTCGGTCGAAGTACTGTTCCACGAAGGAATTCGCATTAATGCCTCCCAATGCATGTGCTGTGAGAGCGGCGTGGGACTCCGATATTTGGCGTACCACCGATATTCCACCCACGACGCTGACTCCCGCAATATGCGCTCCATTACCCGGTAGCCGCTCAGTAATTCGGAGTCTGGAAGGATTATCGGGCGTATCCGGGTACAATGCCTGGTCCACCGCTAACGGCGGTACTTCTGCCCAGGAAATTGGCGATTGTGTCTTCGGAAACACGTGACCACCGATACCGCGTGCATATTGAACATCCGCATCATCGGCCGAATCTGCATGGTATCCGTGAAGTGCGAACGGCGCGGCCAAAGAAAACCCGCTATCAGCAGAGTCTACCCGCGGGTTTGCGGCGGCGTATGCCCCTCCTGCGAGTGCTTTCAGTCTGCCTGCGAAAAAATGACTCAATCCCGTTGGCTTCTTCACTTTTTTGAAACGTGCTGATGCCGCCTCGAAAAAA
>PKDL01000462.1 GCA_002863065.1 Pseudomonadota bacterium | reverse complement strand
CGAACTGCCCAGGTGACCGCCACTCGCGAGTTCGCGTGTGCGAGTGGTGCCCCCGCAGGTGCATTGCACGCGGAAACCGGTTGCGGTTGGTCCCGTAACGGAGGGTGAGGGTCGAATTCGGAGAGGAATTGGGTGGCTATCAGGCGTTTCGTAGATAGATAGCACGCCATGTACATGACTCACCGCGATATCGAGACGACCATCTCCGTTGGCATCCCCTAAGGAGACGCCCCGAGCGGAATTGGGGGTCGGCTCAGGTATCGACCATCCCGGCGGATCGAGAGTGAATCCATTCGGACCACCGGCGAACAGAAGATTGCTGTTGTCGGTACCGTTCTTGATGAAGGCAGCGGCGGGAATATGACCGCCCGTGGCGAATAAGTCGACCCACCCGTCACCGTCGAGGTCTTCCAATACCGCGCTCCAGGTCATCTGGTAGCCAACGTATTCAAAGGTTACCCCCGCGCTCAGCTCAGCGGTTCGATCGATAAAGTTCCCGGAGCTTTGGGCACTCAGAAGTACTTGCCTGCCGATGGAGGTGGCGTAGTAATCGAGCCAACCATCGTCATTGACGTCGTTGATGCCGAGGCCCATCCCGTACACTGCGTAGGCGAAGCCGGACTCCTCGGATACATCGGTGAACTGCCAGCCTCCGTCGGCCGCCGGACCGTCGTTTCGATACAGCTGGTTCTGAATCGAGAAGTGTCCAAAATCATTTATGATGAAAAGGTCGAGGTCACCGTCATTATCATAGTCACTCATCGCGGTACCCAAGGTACAGCCATCGCCTAGAACTCCCCATGCGAGCGTGCGATCGATGAATCGTCCTGTTCCGTCGTTCTCAAGCAACGCAGAGCGGGCACATTGGTGTTCTGGAAAGGAGACTCCAGCGATATAATTTCCGATGAGCAAGTCATCGTCGCCGTCGCCATCAAAGTCTCCCGCAGCCGCGCTAGCGCTCCAATGCCCCAAGCCCGGTAGGTGTTCTGCGGTTGCATCGACAAATAGGCCGCCGTCATTACGGAAGAACACATTGCGTCCCTGTCGCAGGAGGATGACATCGGTATCTCCGTCTGAATCTGCATCGAACGCAATCACTCCACCGCCTTCTGCGGGCGGAGTATCGGGAATGAGAGCAAAGACATCCGCAAAGAGCATACCGTCGATGTTCTCGTATAGCGTGGCGGGCAAGGCGCTCGCTGAGACGGCCAGATCTAGATCTCCATCATTGTCATAATCGAGCCAGGCGACGCCTCCGCCAATTCCCTCGGCCATCGAGCCGGGGACCCCGCCAATCCCTTGGCTGGCAGCAATATCCGCATACGCTACTTGCGCGCCGGCTGGTGCAACCTTCACAACCAATAGCAATGCTATCAGCGGGGCCATTAGACGTATCATCAGACGCGTAGCTCGTGGGATAGCTGACGCATGCTGTTCGATGGTGTTTTGAGTCACAACGTTCGCTTATTTACCTGAGTTACCACGGTGCCTACGGCATACCCCCATGGGTATCGGCATGTACCTATGCGTCAGAGGATGCCCGGTTGTACCGGGATAGAGCAAGTCCTTGTCATTCTACTGATACGTCGGTGCAGGCGTTGGTAAATATGGTCTGGGTTGGGTTTGAAGCTACAGCGCCGTCCCTGGGTGATACTCGGCAGCTGTAGGCGCAGGAGTCAGGCGTGGGGTGGCGATGACCATGATGTTTACGGTCTTGGACGAAGCCACTCGTCCATTCGCTAAGGTCCTTTCGCGCTGAGAGTCGATGCGCTACTCGAATCCGTGTAGGATTTCGGTTTATGAGTACTACTTCGATAGGTACTTTGCGTACCGCTTCATCGCCGATTTTTAGGTGTATCCTTATAAGCCTGTTGAGTTTTGTTGGTGTGGTGGCATGCGCAGAAAGCGCATCAGGTACCGCCTCCGATGCGACGGCCGATGCCACCGATTCGAGATTAGAATCCGATTTGAATCTGGGGGAGACGTGCTCGCAGGATGCCGAATGTGCTTCAGGTCTTTGTCTCATGAGCGAATACGCTCCGCTTGGCTTTTGTACGTCCGAGTGTGAGACGGACGGGGCGCCATGCGCTGCCCCGGATGGAGAGCTTCCGACCGGGTATTGTGTGAAAATGCCCGAGGAATTTCTTGGGCCAATTAATCAATTTTGTGCACCGCTGTGCAAAACCAAACAAGAGTGCAGCAGCCTGTCCTCCACCTGGGAAACCTGCGCAGAACCAGAATATCGGGGAAACCCATTATATCCCTCCGAGGTGGGTGTTTTTGTGTGCCAGTCGCCTTCATCGCTAGGGCAGCAGCCCGTCGATGCAATGACCTGCGCAAACTGGCGTGATGGCTATGCAGATTTTGTGACGCAGCAAAACATCTGCACTGCCTATTGCGATTATCTCTCGACATGCGGCGTGTCGCCCGCCAACCCGGATTGTTGTGCCTATGGCTGCATGCTGTCTATGGTGGTGCAAGGTGAGCTGGACGTTCTGTATGAGAAAGAGAAGAAGTGCATGGTGACTGCATACGATGGCTTTCGAAATACGACGCAGTGGTGTAGTGCTCCGCCCGAGCAATGCAATAGCGAGTGGAAGGATACGAGTCCCTAATGGTAGCCGAGGCTGATATTGAATTCCTGGAGGCCTTGCTGTCTCCTGAACGCATTGAGCGCATTGACCGTGTTGTACAGAAGCGGTTAAGAGGACTCACTGCGGTACTGGAAGATGTCCATCATCCACAGAACATGGGGGCATGTATTCGTACGCTGGAGGCGATGGGTATTCAGGACGTTCATGTAGTTGAGCCTCGAGACCGATTCATCCCTAACGAGAAAATTACCCAAGGCTGTCACAAATGGGTCGATCTGCATCGACACAAGACGACGCTCGAAGCGGTGACTGCCTTGCGCGCTCAGGGGTTTCGTATCGTGGCAACTAGTCTGAATACAAAACACACCATTGGGGACCTCGATTTTTCTCAACCTACGGCACTGTGCTTCGGAAATGAGCTTGATGGCGTTACGGACGAGCTCGTTTCTCTGGCCGACGACACATTCAAGATCCCGATGTTCGGGTTTACCCAGTCCTTCAACCTATCGGTGGCGCTTGCTCTTTGTATAAATATGGCCGCGAATGCACGTCGAGACTATCTCGGTGCTGATACCGACCTTGATGCCGCAGACCGAGCCAGCCTACGTGATCTTTGGATCCGTCGGGCCTGTAAAAATATCCGAAAAATCGAAGAAGCAATCAACCGCCAGAACCGTAGCGCGGAAAAGTAGCGGAGGGGCGACAGGTCTTTGAAGTGGCTTCGCTGGGGACTGGTGTCCGAGGTGGGGTCCGCACTCCCCCCGTAATAGCCACCAGCTAAGAGGTCCTCCTGACGTGAATTCAGGTACTTAGGGCTGGTGCTATTCTTGCTTGCACCAGTCGTCATGATACCAGTTCATACACCCCAGCCCTGGATGAGTCATTGATGGATGGTGACTTGCCGAGGTACCCTTCGCGCGTGACCGTTGATGTGCAGAAGGTAACGCCGGACGCGGACGTGGCGAATGCGGCGAGCACGCAGGGCGTAGAATCCCGCGAGTCGGACGACTATATCTACCAAGATGGGTTGGATTACCTTAGCGATGAACTGATCTACATTCGTACCCTTCTGCAGCGCTATCTTGACCAGCAGGCATCGCTTCGACCCGAACAGGAGCGTCTCGCAGGCCTCGCCATCGGACCCGATGAAATAGAACGTTTCTTGGACGGCGCTACCGCATCAGAGAATCCAGATCAGGCCGCGTATATTCAGGCACTACGCGACCAGATCGATCGCCGGATTGCGGCCTCACGGACCGCCGGTATTAGCCTACCGCTCATCGATCTTGTTGAGCGGTTTGGCTTGTCTCCCATCGAGGCCCGCATTCTGCTCGTACTGCTGGCTCCTGAGCTGGAGCCAGCATTTGAGCGGGCCTATGCATTTGCATGGAACGACTTTACACGCCGCACATGCGATGTCGGCTTCGTACTCGCGATGGCAGTTCCAAGCTTTCGTCAGCGCTGCGAGGTCGCGCACGTCTTTGCGCCGACTGAGCCGCTCCGCTGGAATGGCCTCGTCGAATCGCCACGCACCCTTGATCCTACGGAACGGGGGTTTCTTGGGCGCCCCGTACGCCTCGCAACACGAATCGCTGCTTTTGTGCTTGGCGATGGGTCTTTAGATGAACGTATTCAGCCCCATGCGAGTCTCTTGGCAGGCCGTACGACCTGGAACGATGTTGTTCTCCAGCGTGAGGACACAGATCGCCTTGAGCGAACCTTGCGTACCGCAATAGAAGGCGGAACTGCACGGCTAGCGCTTCGAGGCGCTCCTGGTTGCGGAAAGAAACTGGTCTTGCGCGCTGCATTAGATGAGCTGGGGTTACAGCTCATTAGCATCGACCTGGAATCGGCCGTTGGGGCAGGTGATTTCGAGAGCACTCTCCGCGCCGCACGCCGCGAAGCCTTGTTACAGCCCGCAGCCTTATACGTGGACTGCACTGCATACGAAACCGAGGACGATATCCCACGTGTAACGCGTCTGACGTTGGAGCGCGTGATGCGTGATTTCCCCGGTATCCTCGCGTTTGGAGCCAGTTATCACGTGCCGTTCTTCGGCGGCGTCCGGACCCTTACGGATGTCTTTGTACCGATCCCAGAAGCGGGCGAGCGCACCGCGCTTTGGCGACGGGCTCTCGGCCGGGTCAAGCTGGCGCCTGGCACTGATCCGGATGCGATTGGGCGACAATTTCCGTTGTCTGGTGGAGCGATCACTGGCGCGGTCCGGGGTGCAGTGCAGCGGGCACGACAACGGAATGCTGCGCGGCCGGTGGTCCGTCGGTCGGATCTGCTTGATGCAGCGCGCCAACAGCTCACCGGCAAGCTGGCATCTCTAGCGACTCGGATTACTACGACACTATCCTGGGACGACCTGGTCTTGCCCACGGAGAGCCGAGAGCGTCTCAATGAGCTCATCGCTTTCGCTCGAAACCGCAAGAAGGTCTTTGACGAATGGGGGTTCGGCGCTCTGCTGCCGTACGGCCGTGGTTTGAGCTGTCTATTTCACGGTCCGCCAGGTACGGGTAAGACGATGGTTGCCGGCATTCTTGCGGGTGAGTTGGGAATGGACCTCTTCCGCGTGGATCTCTCGCAGGTGGTTTCCAAATATGTTGGGGAGACTGAAAAAAATCTCGGACGGATTTTTGATGAGGCGAGCCAGTCGCACTCCGTGCTGCTATTTGATGAGGCGGATTCGCTGTTCTCGAAACGCACAGAGGTGAAGTCTTCGAATGACCGCTACGCAAATCTTGAAGTGAATTACCTCCTACAGCGTATGGAAACCTTCGAGGGTGTCACCGTTCTGACGACCAATTTCGAGTCCGGTATCGACGATGCGTTCAAACGCCGCTTGCGCTTTCGGATTGAATTTCCGTTCCCCGAGCAAGCGGACCGCGAGACATTGTGGCGCCGTATGATACCTCCGAGTGCTGAGATTGAGACCGATATTCGGTGGGATGACCTAGCATACGATTTCGAGTTGTCGGGCGGGCACATCAAGAATGCGGTCCTACGCGCCGCGTTTGTCGCTGCGGAGCGCGGCGATCGTATCCGCTACGAAGACCTGCGAACGGCGGGTAACCTGGAGTGTAAGGAAATTGGGAAACTGGTGCGCGAATACCCAGATGATGGGGAGGTGTAGCGCATGAGTATGACCCTCAGCTTCCTCGATGATAACGAACGCCTAAAGCGCGTTGGAGAGCCCTCTCCGGACGAACTGCTGCGACAGGAACGTGCGCGAGAGATGGCGCGGGGGTTGGGCGCCGATACGGCGGCACCGGCGACAGCACTGATGAATCAGGGCGCGAAACTTGGCCTGGGTCTCGCGATGATGCTGCAACAAGGAGCAGGTAATAAGGCCGTTGCTGGTCTTCTGGTCGGGACGTCCATTGCAGCGATGCGGAACGGGCAAGCCCGCGGAGAGAGCGGGCCGAAGCGGCCCGAGGCGGCCTCGAAACCGGGTAAACCGGCAGAGGCGCCGGCCGCCGCTCCGGATCAGGTGCCGTCGGAGCGGCCACAACAGACAGAATCCGATACCGAGAAGGGAGAACCCGGTAAGAAGCCATCGAAAGGGCTTTTAGACCCCGTCAACAAGGCGTTTCAATTCGGGACCAACGCACTGAATAAAGGAGTGGGTAACCCCCTGCGGGCCGGTGGTAATACCGCAAATGCAGCGCTCCGCTCAGGGCTGGGGGCGATGCAACAGCCCGTAGACCGTGCGGCAGAGAAGACGGCAGGGGTGGGCAATCGCCTTCGAAGTTGGGGCGACCGTCAGAATAATACGCTCGCGGCGAAAACCGATCGCGCCAATGCAAGTATGCAGCAACCAACGCAGCGTATGAGTGGGTTTGCGGCGAATTTGCGAAGCTATGGCGACCGCGCCAATGCTCGATACGATCAGGCTGCCATGCGGGCAAATCGGACCTTGGAGCGTCCTACGAGTCGGTTTCAAAGTTTTGGTGCATCTCTACGAAGCTGGGGCGATCGGCAAAATGCGAAGTATGCGAAAGCAACGCAGCGTGCCAACGCTGCGCTGGAGCGTCCCGCGCAAGGTGGGGCCGCAGTAGGTCAGGCCCTGAGGCAATTCGGTGACAAGGCCAATGCCAAGGTGGGGCAAGTGGGAGAGGGCCTTGTCAATCGGTACTTCGATCGCGGGGTGGAGCAGGAGTTCTGGAAAGGGCAAAAGCGGCGGCAGCTGGGTAATAAGCTAAACCGGACCCTGCTGGGGGACGATTACAACTCGGCTGGTATGCGTCAGCTTCCTGACCGACTCGATGGGCGCAAGTGGGATGGGATACCGTCTGCATTGGCGAATTTGGTGTCAGAATCACAACGGAATCTGCCTCCGCAAGTTGTAGGCCACTTGTCTGGATTTTTGGCCAAGGTTACTCCCGAGATGGAGAGCCAGATGTCGCCAGGAGAAAAGGAGCGCCTTGAGCAGCTGCGTGAATTGGTCCGAAAGAATGAGGAGCGCGCCGAACAGGATGCTGCTGCGGACGCGGAGGGGCAGGGAGGCGACAGCGCCGAAGCAGCGCCGCGTTCAGGAACGGAGCGTACCCCGCGGATACAGCAGCCGAATCGGATGCCACCGATGGAACAGCAGGCTTCCTCACCCGAGGCCGAGTCGTCGGTTGCTAGACCGCCGGAGCAGATTGCTTCACCACAGCAAACGGGCATGGTGCGTGCGGGCGCCGATGAGCAAGGGCAGCTGGAAGGCGCAGCGTCTCAGCAATCGAAGGAACCTACGGCGGCTGAGGTTGGGGTTTCAGATGGACCGTTGATCGAACTGGAGCCGACCGGTCAAGACGACGAACTGCGGCCCAACGGGAAGGAGGTCGCTGCGCAGCGCCTCGCGGACAGCACGCCTCTGGCAGACCAGCGAACGCGTCGATCTCAGGAGGCGGCCGTGGCAGAAGCACAAGCTTGTGCGAATGCTGCTGTACGCCCCCCCGCCGATTCCACTGCCGAACTTGGTGGCTTGAAGCTCAATCCGGAAGAGCTGCGGAATCAAGTAGAAGTACAGGTGGCTCAACAAAGTGTGCCTTCCGGGGCTACCATCGATACGAATGCTACCCCACGGACACTGACTGAGCTAGGGGAAGCCGAACGAGGGGAAACGGTACGGCGCCGTGGCTCGGGTATGCGTGTTAACCGGTCCGGTCATGAACCAGTACCCATCGGAGATGCTACTCCAGAGGTACGCGACCAACCGTCCCTCCCCACCGTGGAGCAGCGTGGCAAACGAGCGATGGATGGCGTGAATATGCCTGCTGTTGCTGTGAATCTACCGGGCAATCGTGCGCTTGAAGGGCAAAGCCAAGAGTCAGAGATGGGACCGGACGGTCAGCCGAAAAAGACTCAAGCACAAATCGATGCCGAATCTCGGATGGTGGGAGATGAGGCAAAGCGTCAACTCGATGCGAAAGAGCGGGATCTACAACGGGAAGCGCAAGCGGAAGCCGATACTCGGCAGTCCGCGGCTGAAGCCGAGCGAGATGCGGCGGAGGCAGTAGCTCGGACGGATGGAGACGCCCGAATTGCATCGCAAGAGCAGCATGGACAACAGCAACGCGCGGCCGCTGAGGCCGAGGGGCAGCAGCGTCGTGCGGCCGCAGAGCGTGAGCAGCAACGCAAACAAGCAACAGCGGATACAGAAGGTCAGCGGCGAGAGGCAGAAGCAGCGACGGCGCGCGCGGCCCAGGAGTCAGCCGAGCATGTACGTGAGCAGCAAGAGACTGCCGCCGCGGAAGCAGAACGTGCGCGGCAGGAGCAAGAGCTGAGGTGCCAGGTACAAGAAGCAGAGCGTGCGGCTCAGACCGATTCCGAAGCGCGTCAAGCAGCCGCACGGGCTCAGGGGCAGGCAGATGAGGCGCAGCTGGAGCGTGACGGCGAGGTCGACAAGGCGCGTCTCCGGGAGAACGCACGGACGGATGCGGCTCGATTAGAGCAGCAAGGGCGTCGTGATGCTCAGCGTCGAGAGCAGGAGGGGCAAACTGCGCAGCGCCGCGAAGAACAGCGTGGACGTCAGCGCCAACGGCGTCTCCAGGCCGAAGCGCGTCGCAAAAAGAGTTCACAAGGCTGGCTTTCGCGGGCTGCCTCTTGGGTCTCTTCCCAATTCAATTCGCTGATGAGCCGTGCGCGTGCGGCTTTCAATGCTGCGGTACAAGCGGGACGTCGACTCATACGCCGAGCGCGGGAAGCAGCTCAGGGGATCTTGCGTCGTGCTCGCGAGGCGGCTAATCGCGTTATCGCTGCCGCTGACCGGGCATGTGGTGGGGTCATTACCCGGGTACGCAATGCAGTGGCTCAGGTAGTCGACCGGGTAAAGAATACGATTACGTCTCTGGCGGCGGCACTGCGTAAAAAAATGGCG
>PKDL01000170.1 GCA_002863065.1 Pseudomonadota bacterium | reverse complement strand
AAAATGAACTGCCCGCTCGAGATCAATTGGTGGACATGTGCAGCACACTATCGCGCGCCATCTTACAGAACAGCTATTATTCGGATGATCATCCTCAGGTGAGGCAACTCGGTGAAGAGCCATTTCGGCATTGGAAAACCTTGGGGGAATCTCACCAAGAGCTGTCTTTTGTGGTTGCTTCATGGTCTGACGAAGAGATCATGGCTCTTGACGGTGTTTTTAGCGAAGCGGTCGGCCTCGATTTGCTCATTGGTGGGACGGCTGGTGAACATTATGCGCGCAAACTCTTTGCGTTCGCTAAACGGAATAAGCTGGTGTCGTTCGCCATAAAAAATACGATCGACGAAGCAGAGTTTCATCGGTTTATCCGTGTGTTCGTGAAGCGCCATATCGATATGGAAGCGCAACACCTGATCGACGCATATGACGACGGCGTTGGAACGGGCCCTAAGTTCACCGATCAGCTTATAGACGCCGATGTTGTCAACGTCAGTGTGGTGCTTGAAGAGGACCTCGTCAGCGAGCAGAGGCGCTTGCCATGGCGGGTGAAGATTGCGCTCGCGCGTCTCCGGAAAGACCTTAAAACGATACCGATGTATAGCCGTGCTACTGCATCGGAGCTCCAAAACGCTAAGCTTCGTTTGTTGCGGGATATCTTGCGACCTCTCCGTAGAGGTACCTACTTGAAGCAGCTATTCCTCAACCTAGATCTGATCCAGCAAGAAGTCGCTGAGCTACAAGATGTTGCATTGGAAAGCGACCTGTTCGATGCGCTGCCCGATAGCCGAGTTCGCTCGCTTACGGGTGCGTTGCTGAAAGAGCATGAGAAGGTTCACCAAGCAGACCTCCGACGAGAAAACGTTCGTGATGGACTCGATGAGACATTGCGGCGTCAGCTGGGCTTGATGGCATCACGACTTGCGACCAGCCCGGATGATTTCGAGACGATTGAACTGCTGCGTGCACTATACGAAAAGAAAGCGATTGATGTGGAAGCGTTGCCATCGTCACTCCGCAACGACATCCGAACCGACCGTTGGACGGCCAATTTCCTTAAAGACCCTGACTCGTTCTTGAGTGGTTTTGACAGTATAGAAAGTGCACAGGCCTATGTGTCACAGATCCCTTATATTGTTGGAATTGTTCCCAATCTCTGTCGGGTTAAGCGATATGCGGATGCTGCAAAAGTAGTGGATGTCCTCGAAGTTCATCGAGGTACCCCCGGACCCTTTGAAGGTCGGGAGCGTTTGGTCGACGCCGCAATGCGTGAACTTGAAGGCGGTCCGACACTGAAGATGCTCATCGCTGGGATGGTCAATGAACCAAGCGAAGTGCGAACGATTCTTCGGCGGCTCATACGAATTATGGGCAAGCGTGCCGTATCGCCGCTGCTCCAGGTCATCGAGGAGACCGATAGCGAAGAGGTAAAAAGCGACTGCGCACTTACGCTTGTGGGTGTAGGGGAGGTGGTTCGTCAGCCCATCGAGCACATTCTCTTGCAGCGCTCGTTGTCTGACGATGGCGCACGGTACTTGCTGAAAGCTCTTATTGAACTCGGCCATGAAGATTCCACAGACGTATTTGTTGCTTACACGCGTCATCGCACACCCGCGGTTCGAGAAGAGGCGCTTCGTTGCGTTGCACGTTTGCATGGCGTAGCAGCATGTAATGTACTCACGCGAGCCACCACTGATTCATCACCTAGCGTAGCGGCGCGAGCCATCCGCCTTTTGTCTGATCAGAAAAGCAAGCATCCTGGATATCTTTACGTATTGTTACAAGTGCTTGGGCTCGCGCCGATGAGCGCTTCAGAGTTAAGAGAGACTCCCGTAAGCCTGCAAGTCGTAGCGGTGGAGGCTCTCGGGAAGTTGCCGTCACAGGCGGAGCTGGGACAACTTGGTACGGTTGAATCCCTCCTTCTACAGTGCCTCGAGCGGGATGAAGGCACCATGATGTCGCTTCTGCAGCGTGGAAAAGTTGAAGACAAGGACAAGGTGCGGGTCGCCGTATGCGATGTCCTCGGTGACGCCGGCTCGAAATTATCGTTAGAACGGCTATCACAGCATGCACGGGAGCCCAGCCCCTTAGTCCGGCCTCGTATGGCTCGTGCAGCATCGCGGATACAGCGAAGGCTTGCGGAGGCGTCCAGCTGAGACTTACGTTACTTTTTTGCCCTTGCGGACCGCTCCGATGCACTCAACTCACCCGTCGCTCGTGCCACCTTCATATTGTCTAATTGGTCAACTTCCATATCCCAGTCATCTAGAGCCGTTTGCATGAAGTTGAGCATATCTTCGTATCGATCGTCTTCGGATTGACCGGAGGTGCGCTTGTTTAGAAGAGCAGGGTGGATAGGGCCAGTATTGGACTGCATTCTCGGCTGCTTGAGCTTGGGTAGCGGTTCGGCTGTCGCTCGGCTGGGCGGCTCCATCGCTCTACGTTCCGCGGCTCCCTCGATACCAGGTTTCGGCAAAAAGGCAGCCTGCGGTTTTTGTCTCAGCTGAGGCCTGAGTTGGCTTGAGTGTCGGATGCTTTTGTCTACAGGCCGTTGCAATAGTGTCTTGAGCTGTGCCGTCGCGGCTCGGAGCTGACGAATCCCCGCAATGGCGATTTGCTCTTGAAATTTCACCCCTAGCGGATCGGTCGATTTCAATAGTTGCAGGAAGATATCGCGCCTTAGCGCCAGTATGATGCTCGTTTCAGTCGTACGAACGGAGGCAGACCTGGGGGCTTCATCTACTAACGCCATCTGACCGACAAGAGAACCCATTGGAAGCGTCGCGAGAACTCGAGGTCCGGTATCGGTACGATGAAAGACCTCGACTTCACCTTGAGCAATAATGAAACAGCTGTCCGCAACGGAACCTTCCCGGCATAAAACAGTTCCCGGGCCGTATGTACGTGGTGGTGCAATTCTTAGCAGAGTCTGGAGTTGTTCGTTGGTGAATGACTGCAAGCACGGTACACGGCGAAGGTCGATGCGTCCTTGATGCGTTGTCGCTCGAAGTCGAAGTTCAGCATTCGATTTCGGCAGTGCTGGCTCTGATCGATGCCTGCGTGTTTCAAGCTCTTTGGCAATGCGCTGATTTGTTGCCCGTATTCGCTGAGTAAGGACGTTAATTACACCCGTGGTGATGGCTACGGCCGTTCGGGGCATGTGCGAGTAGAGCGCCTTTAATGTCGATCTATCCAGCTCTAGCGTAATGGATGGTTTTTGGGCAGTAACACTGGCTGAGCGGGAGCCCGGGTCGACACAGGCCATTTCACCAACCGTGTCTCCTGGCAGGATGCTTGCTACGGTGTGCTCGCCCCCAAGTGTGCTTAGGCTGACGCTCAATTGTCCGACCACGACGATATGCACAGAACCGCCGGGTTGTCCTTCACGGAACAGTGTAGTCCCAGGCTGGAGACGATTGACTGTCAGTGCTGACGCCAAGGACTTTCGTTCGGATTCAGATAATCCACGCAAGTAGCTGACGCGCTTGAGCGCTTCTTGGATTACCGCTGTTTTCTCCATGAGTATTACCTCCAGGAAAATTTTACGGGAGCTGCATACATCTCGTACGGGCGGGGATCAACCTATCCTGTATGAATTCACGAACATCATCCATATTAGCGCTCCGGATGATGTTGTCGCAGCCTCTGAAGGGCGGTTTTACACATGCCCATCGGCAGCCAGGGGCAATCACCGCATATCGTATCAAGGTCATCGGGGATGATGCTCTGACCGATACGTTGCACGAGAGACGACCAGTTGGTTGTATCTCCGTCCCTATATCCCAAAGCATTTAAAACGCGGAGGTCCTGTTCCACGATGTGTGGTTCATTGTTCCGGGAATGTAATGTGCACTCCGAGGCTTGACCATGTGGGCAGGCTCTACAGATGTCATCAGGCCTGGCAATTAGTTTAAATTCCACCCCACTCTGCACCTCAGTGAGAATTTCGGAAAACTTCTCGACGAAGGCTGGAGAGTAACCGCGCCCTACAAAACCTTGCATACATATGGCGGTATGCGCTCGCACTGCGCGCATGGCCTTCGCGCCATCTGTTAAATTGTCCCGGATGGTCACGGTGCACTCCGGGGTGTGCGTTTACGCATCAGAAAATGGATGAGGTCTGGCATATGCCGTCCAAACCACGCTCCGATCTTGCCATGAGTCGTGAAGGTAAAGTTGCGTTTTCTTCTGCCAATGGCTCCAACCATGATGCGAGCAGCTTTTGCGGTGGGCCACATTAGTCCTACTGGGCGCTTATCCCGAGTATCGGGGTTATGCTCTCCGAGGTTATTTACCTGACCGATCTCGCTTTCCACGAAGCCGGGAAAGATCGTGGTGCATGAGACGCCGGTACCGTGGAGTTCCATGGAGAGTGTCTGCCCAATCGCACGGACGGCGTACTTAGACGCCGAATACGCTCCGTTTCTCGGCATGGTTAGACATCCCATCACGGACGAGACTAATCCAATTCGGCCTCGCGTCTCTCGTAAATATGGTAGTGCAACCGTCACGGTACTCACCAGGCCAATTACATTGACATTAAATTGTCGCCGCCAGTCGTCAGTCGAGAGTGAGCCAATTGCTCCTGAGACGCCAAAGCCAGCGTTCGCTACTACGATATCGAGCCGTCCGTATGTCGCAATAATGCGGTCGACCGCACTCTGGAGCGTCTCTTCCTGCGTCACGTCGAGAGCAATTCCGAGGGTAGCGGGTAGTCCCGTATTTGTTGTTGCTCTCGTAAGCGATTCGATGTGCGAGCAAACGTCGAGTAGTCTCTGTTTACGACGTCCGCTAGGTACAACGTACGCACCTTGGCGAGCGAATTCGTACGCCATCTCTCGTCCGAGTCCAGCGGTGGCTCCAGTTATCCAGACAACCTGGCCCTTAAACTTCATTTTTCGCCTTGCTTTCCATTGGTCCATACTGAACTACAACACCACCTAAAAACATGCGAGCACACAAATTCTCGTCCGGCATGGTGACATGATTGCGAAACGGAGCGACCATAAAAGGCAGGCGTCGGGCAACAAATGCATTACGGGTTATGCAAAGATATCTGCGTTAGCCAGAAAGACGCGTTTCAATTCTGTATGATGGCACCGTCCCGCGTTGGAGAATGTATGGAAAATTCTATATCACTTGTCGATTTAGCGGATTACGAGAACGCCGAAACGCGACAGCAGTTCATCACCGATTTTGGAGATGGGCTAGCGGATTTAGGGTTCGTTGCTGTTACCGGACACTCCGTCGATGCAATACTCCTGGAACAGGCATATGCGGCAGCGGCTGAGACATTCGCGCTAGACCTGGACACGAAGCTACAATATGAGCTCGCAGACAGTGGGCGGCAGCGCGGCTATACGCCATTCGGAACAGAGCGCGCAAAAGACCAATCGGTGGCTGATTTGAAAGAGTTTTGGCACATTGGGCCGACGCTTCCGGATACGCATCGATTTGTAGAGAGCGGTCTGATTCCTCAAAACGTATACCCCACCGAAACCCCCAATTTTGAAGCGGTCTTTACGCGGTATTTTGATCGTGTTCAGTCGGTTGCTCGCACATTGCTTCACGCACTGGGTGATTACCTTGAACTAGCGGATGGTTTTTTCGATGAAGTTATTCATGAAGGGAATCAGGTGCTGCGCATTCTGCACTACCCAGACTCTGAAACACCGCCTCCGGTAGGTGCGGTGCGAGCCGCAGCTCATGAAGACATCAATTTGATCACTCTTCTACCTGCCAGTACGAAGCCGGGACTTGAACTCATGACCCGGTCAGGCGAGTGGATGGCAGTGAAAACTCCACCAGGAGTCTTGATTTGCGATACCGGCGATATGATGCAGCACCTAACGGCTGGGCGTATGCCGTCAACTACCCACCGAGTCGTAAACCCCGAAGGAGGCTCAGACGGAGGACGCTACAGCCTTCCTTTCTTTGTTCATCCCAATCCGGACTACGTGTTGACTCCGCTCGAGCCAAGTTACGGTAAGCCGATTCGCTCACATGATTTCCTGATGCAACGATTGGCTGAAATCGGACTCGTCGGTAAATAAGGTGAAGGAATGCAACGCGGATATGGTTTGCGACATTGGGCTCTTGACGCAAACCTCGGTAGGTTTACTCCGTGAATAAGCAGCACATAATTGTTCGAAGCGGAGATCGGGTAGCGACCTACTTTGCTGAATTACGTAGTGCAGGGCATCAATTTGAGCTTGCTCGCTGCGCCCTCGAGATTGCTACGGACCAGGACCCCGAACTCGATGTGGAGCATTACATTCGCGAACTGGATGCGCTAGCTACACGGTTTGCCCCACAGTATGCGAAGGCCCATACACTCCGGTCACGGCTAGAGGCGCTAGCCACGTATCTTGGTCGAGACGAAGGCTTTACTGGGAATCATGACGACTATTATGAGCCGGAAAATAGCTACCTGTCGCATGTGATTGAGAAGCGCCATGGTCTGCCAATTACTTTGTCGGTCGTGTACGTTGAAGTGGCTCGGCGACTTGGACTCTGCCTCGAGGGCGTTGGCTTTCCTGCGCATTTTCTGCTTCGGGCGGGGAATCCTCCGATTTTCATCGATGCGTTCAATGGTGGCGCGTTATTGGATGAAAAGGGGTGTGCTGACCTTCTGCGCCGCTTCACTGGCGGCCGGATGCGTTTTCATCCTGGGTTACTCGAGCCGGTAAGTACAAACCAAGTCCTTCTTAGAATTTTGCGGAATCTCAAGTTGTTGCATGTAAAAGAGGGTAGGGCGTTTGATGCACTCCGGATGGTGGATCGTTTGATAGCTATCGATCCCGATCAGATGCGAGAGTATCGGGATCGCGGCCTTCTCTCCATGGAACGCTCGGACTGGGGAGGCGCAGTTGACGATCTGACATTTTACCTCGGACACGTCCGGGGACCGAAGGATGAACTATTCGTACGTGCAAAATTGGCTTTGGCTACGCAAAAACACCACGCAGTGAATTGATGAGCCCATCCGCGGCTTCATTTGCACGGAGAAAGCGCGTACGCCGCGCGAACTCGACTACGGTGATAGGGCGTGAGGGTACGTTAGCACGCCCTTACTGTGTGTAGGCCTGTTGAGCAGCATTGTGATGGACACACGGAAAGGCGATAAGACAGCATGAACGATGCCGCCATAGCCTGGGAAGCTCACTGTAGTGGGAACGCGACACGGGCTCTTTTTTTGGCCAGTGGGCTTCCGTTTCCTGCACCCCTCAGCGACCTATCCATTCGTGCCATGTTGCTGGCCCGATATGGTCCAAATACGTTGGCCTTACCCGCAATTGGTCAGTACGGTGCGTCTGCTGCTCGCGATGGGAACAACCGGCACTTATGTTATGCAGAAATGCTAGCGGCGGTTCGTGTGGACCCGAGAGAGCTGGACGTACATCACTCTCGGTTGGCACTTCTGAAGACCAAGCTTGGTGATGCTCAAATATCTCAGGTCCTTTCAGAGTTAGCGTCGTTATTCAAAGGTCAGGAAGAACGACTTGCCGCTCTCAATGTGCTGGAAGCCCATTTGCGACTTGAGTGCCCATAAGATGAAAGACCTTGAAAATAGTTTGCCTCTCGATATCGGCCGCGCTGAATTTGCTCAGGTCTTACGTGAGGTGCAACCATATCTTGAACATGTCTTGTCGACACTGGACCAAGGGCCTGCAGCCGCTTTGGATACCACTCAGGGCGAATTATTGGCAAAGGAACTGACAAAATCGCCCAGCCAGACTGGAGAGCCACTACCGCACGTTTTGAGGGAGCTATTCGAGTCGGCTCTCACCTGTACCTATAATACTGCTTCCGGACGTTATCTGGCCTACATCCCGGGTGGTGGACTACCCACGGCAGCTATCGCCGATATGATCGCTGGAGTCATCAACCGATACGTGACGGTATGGGTGGCATCGCCAGGTTTAGTCCAGTTGGAGCAAAATACGATTCGGTGGATGGCTGACCTTATCGGACTCGGTCAAGCTGCAGGAGGACTTCTTACCACAGGTGGTTCGATGGCAAACTTTTCTGCGGTCGTGACGGCACGGGAAGAGCGGCTCGATGGTCCGTTAGAGAGTGGTGTGATCTATGTCTCTGAGCAGGTGCATCACTCGGTTACTAAAGCCGCCAAGTTAGCGGGTATTCGTGCCGAACACGTCGTTGCGATTCCGACGAATGAAACAATGCAACTTTGCATCGATTCGTTGATTCAACAGCTCGGAGTAGACCGAGCTCAGGGGCTGAGGCCGTTCATGATCGTTGGTTCAGCAGGGACGACGAACACCGGCGCCATCGATAACTTGGACCGGCTTGCAGATATCGCGGACAAAGAAGGACTGTGGTTTCACGTCGATGCGGCGTACGGCGGCTTTTTTCTACTTTGTCCCGAAGTTCGAGGCGCGTTTCAGGGAATCGACCGAGCGGACTCCGTCACACTGGACCCTCATAAGGGTATGTTTCTTCCCTATGGTACCGGTGCCTTGGTGGTGCGTGAGCGCGAGGCGCTGGTCCGAGCTCATGATGTCGGCGCCGATTACTTACCTGAAACGGGAGTCGATGCGTCGCGGGTTGATTTCAGCACAATGGGACCCGAATTATCTCGTTCTTTTCGAGGTTTGCGCGTGTGGCTGCCATTGCAACTACACGGTGAGATATCATTCCAGCGTGCGCTTTCCCATAAGCTGGTGTTAGCTCAAAATGTACATACTCGGATTGATTCCTGGCCCCACGTCAGCCTGGTTTCGGGCTCGAGGTTATCGGTGAGAGCGTTTCGTTGTGCGCCTCCGGGCCTGTCGCTTCATGCGATTGATGCGTTGAATAAAGACTGGTTGAGCGCCGTCAACCGACGTCAAAGAACACACCTCTCTGGTACACGAATTGGCGGTGCCTTCGTCCTCCGGGTCGCCATACTAAATTTTCGAACTCAGGAATCCCACATTGAAGTAGCGCTTGATGACCTGGAATCTACTCTCAATGAGCTGCTTCAGGCACTTTAACAGGTGGCGAGTCGACCG
>PKDL01000339.1 GCA_002863065.1 Pseudomonadota bacterium | reverse complement strand
GAGCAGAATTACTCGAAGACTCAACCAGTCAGGCGCGAGCTAACCAATGCCGATACGCCGCGACAAAATCCGCATCTCTACCCTCAAGGACGGTATCGTCGATACGACCACTCCGAGTCATAGCACTGTACGCTAACTCGATCGGTTCCATCTGCATTAGAGGGTGGAGATCCTCAAACCATGCACGCGAGGTACCCGACAAAGCCTGAAAGTCATCGATAATCGGCTTACGAGTGGATTCGTAATGCGCCAAAGCAGCATCAAGCGTCGAATGTGTAGCCAGTGAACGGTCGAGTGCAATGCAATCTTCGAGCGCTAGTTTCGTGCCAGAGCCAATCGAGAAGTGTGCTGTATGAGCAGCATCGCCAACCAACACACGTTTTCCATCCACCCAATTCTGGTTCTTCACCACGCGAAATTGAATCCACCGAGATGCATTCGACATCAAGGAGTGACCACACAGGTCCGGGGCGAATACTTGCTCCAAATGGGCGCGAGCTTCTGGCTCCGACATCGCGCCGAATCCAGCTTTCTCAAAAGTCTCTGGCTCAACCTCTACGATGAACGTACTCGTATCCTCACTGAACATGTACGAATGTGCGGCATACACTCCGTGCTGGTCCTGACGGAATGTCAGCGTAAGACCATCAAAGATGTGATGCGTTCCGTACCATATGTAGAAATTCTTCCCACCACCAAGCTCCGGACTGAACGCATCGGGACATGTCGAGCGAACTAAGCTGTTCACCCCATCCGCAGCCACGAGCAGATCATGCGATGGCAGCTCATCGAGGCCTTTGAGTTCCTTATTGAATACCAATTCGACGCCAAGATCTTCGCAACGACCCTGAAGTACCTTGAGCATGCCTATGCGCGCCACGCCGGAGAACCGGTTACCCCAGATGGAGATGGTCTCATTGCGGTGAACGACGTCCACGTTCTCCCACGTGCGCATGATGCCTTTGAGTACGGCGTAGGATTCAGGGTCAGCAGCTTCCAAGTGCTGCATAGTACGGCCGGAAAATACGACGCCCCATCCAAACGTACTCCCCCGAGGGTTCCGCTCATACACAGTCACCTCGGTCTCTGGACATCGCTTTTTTATGAGGATCGCTAAGTACAGCCCTGCGGGCCCACCCCCTAGGATCACAACTCGGCCAAGACTTACGTGCTGATTCACTCTGCCATTCTCCGCTATGCCCAGTAGGTATACATCATATGACCCACAGAAAGCCGATAGGTAAACGATGAGCTTACCTGCCTTGGGGATGCACTAAGCGGCTCATCGGATGCACGCCTAGTCTCGATATTGGGCCAAGTATAGCGCTGTCGTCCTGCGTAAATACAGCCCACCCAATGACCTTCTGGATCCAACGCTAACAACTCTGGCACATACCTTGCTCAGTGACTTCATCAGCACGGACACGAGTACGAATCGGAGGTGTTGAATGATACGAGCAATAACAATAGCTGGAATGGCCAGTATCGTAGTTTTCACGAGCGGCTGCGACGAGATGGCAAATAGGATGACACGTGGACCACTGGTCGGACCAGATCAGACCGGTGATGTGTTGGCGCATCAAGGCTATAAAAACATCTCATCCGCGCTCGAATTCAATGTAGCCGGAGCGTTATCAGGCACGTTTGGCAGCTATCTGGATGGGTCGTCTGCAGAAACCAGCTTATCCATTGCTTCATATGATGGATTGAACGATATCCAGATCTCAGCATACACCGAAAGCGGTGCTGCCATGACGTGGTTCATAATGACGGACAGCCTGACCAACGCGCTCGTCCCAGGAGCCAACATCACAATTGAAGGAGACGAATTGGGCTACGATGAGGACCTTGAGGTCATCGGCTGCACCGGTCCGGAGCTAGGTGACTGGACAGAAGATTACGAAGCAACATCCGTAGACTTCATCGTGCAACCACATCCAGACGTACCGCATGTATCATTGGTCATGTTCACTACCTACTTCGATCCAGAAATAATGAAGGCGCGCGCGCTACGCGAAGAGAGACAGTACATGGCCGAATATCTCGACGACTATCAGTATGGCAACGATGACGGATACGACTATGACGACTACGATTATGACGGCTATGCGTATAGAGAGATGACGGACGAAGAGATTCTGGATGGCTTCGATTTTCCCCAAAAGCCAATGCACATCTCCGGCAGCTTTCTGATCGTCCGATAACGTCATGACATATCCACGCCTGCCAGCGCGTCCCGCGCTATCAGCTAGCGCATGACCAAACGCTTCTTCGGGCTGCAATCGGAAGCTCACCATACATCTCGACAGTATGAGGTAATATCCTGTAGCTACCACCAACTCGACAGTCTCTTCCTCGCCAAACCAACGCAGACAACGAGTCAACAGATTCGCAGGCCGAGCTGGCGCTCTAGCCACCGACTCTCCAACCTCCAAAGCTCAACGTAATGTGATATCCAGTCCATCGGTTCTGCCCTCACGTGCGGCCTCGATATCGAACTCAATCAGCCCAACTGCACGACTATCAGCCTCATGCTGACTCCACTCGTACTCGGCGCCGGTTACAGCAGTCAGTCGCAAAATGACCACCTCTCGCGTACAGATATCTAACGATTAGCGCGCGAGAATTGCGGCGGCCAAGGCAACTGTCGGCCGAAGACCACCTTTTCGGTGACCGAGTAAACGAAAAATATGCAATGCCACAGGTAGGGATTCAACGACGTTTTGAACTTGCTATGGAGCGCTAGACACATCAATGAGCGGAATTGCGGCCGATGGCGGGTCCTCTAGCATGGTGTCACGTCACTGGTCTTAGAACAGGCCTACTGTATGCCAAGATATCTACGGGATACGGTCCTATTCATCCTCCACCCTTTCACACAGGTACGACGTGCGGTACATCCTGAACAACCAAGGAGAGATGAATTGAGTCATCAACTTATACTCGCATCTACATCACGCTACCGAGCTATGTTGCTCAAGAGGCTAGGTCTCGACTTTACCGCCGTTGCACCAGACGTTGATGAACGGGCAGTGGATCTACCCCCAGTGGAACTGTCACAAGAGCTCGCAAAGCAAAAAGCGCTCGCGGTGTTTCAGCAGTACCCGAATACGGTTGTCATTGGCTCTGACCAAGTGCCTGCATTAGACGACTTGATACTCACTAAACCAGGAACCACTGAGCGTGCAGCCGCGCAATTAGAGGCTCTCTCCGGCCGAACCCACAAATTGATCACCAGCGTATGTGTCGCTTCCCCAGCTGGAGTGGAGCTTCATACCGATATCCATCGCCTGACCCTGCGGCCTCTAACCCGACGCGCCATTGAATCCTATGTACAACGTGACCAACCCCTCGACTGTGCCGGAGCATATAAAATCGAATCCCTTGGGATATCGCTTATGCAAAAGATTGAAGGAGACGACTTCACGGCGATTACCGGCCTCCCACTGATTGCGACCACACAGATGCTCGCGAATGCTGGGATTAGTGTACTTGCCTGAGTCTCGGGCCGCGTCATACGGCGAATAGAGCTACAGCCGCCAACCACAGCGCAATGGAGAGATCAATCGCCTGTTGCGCCACATAAGAAATGATTCAGACTGGAGGAACATCATGAGAAGGATACTGCGCTGTCTAATCATAATTATTACCGGGTGCGCCATGGCCCTTCCTGCACTGGCGCAAAAAGGTCCCGACAGTGAGCTAGTCCCCGATAAAATTGAGTCCAAGAAATCCGCGTATTCGGGATGGGTACCCACCCTGTCCCTAGGAGCTTCTGTCCAGTTTTCACATTCAAGCAACGTGGTTGGGGCACAAGACGGCGAGACGTGGAATATTGGTCCATTGCTCGACTTTTCGATTGGCTATTATAGTGTTGAACATGAGTGGCGTAACACACTCTCGATCCGGGAAGTACTCACACGAACCCCCGCGGTAGGGAAATTTGTTAAAACCACGGATCAGCTCAAGTTTGAAAGTCTGTATCTGTACAAACCCTCAGCAGCTCCCTGGGTGGGTCCGTTTCTCATGGCCCAAGTCCATACTCCTATTTTTCGAACCACTGACGTACGAGCGGCGCCAGCGGTGTACGAAACCAGAGATAAAAATGGCGTGACTGTAGAGACAACCATTCCCACCACGAAGAAGCGGCTGACTGGATGGTTCGCTCCATTGAACCTCAAGGAGTCTGCTGGTGCCTTTTTCACTGCAGCAAACATACCGGAAGCAAAGCTTGAATTCCGTATGGGCGTCGGTGCTAGACAAGTATTTACCGGCAACGGTAATGCCATTGCGTCTCACGACGAAACCATTGACCCATCCGCCCTGCCGAACGTGCCGGCCAACACCACGCTCGTGAAACTCAACCGCCTGTTTGATTATCAACAGCTGGGCGGTGAACTCTTCGCTGGACTGAACGGCACCATCACATTTGAAGACCTTGGACCGACTCGCCCCATACTGTATTCGTTCAGTACCGAGGTGTTGATGCCATTCTATTCGAGCGAGCAGCAAGACCGCGCACTCCTCGAACTCACGAACGTAAATATAGAGGCAAAGGTAGCCATCAAGCTGCTCTCGTGGCTTTCCCTCGATTATGCCCTACGTGCCGTCCGCGACCCGCTACTGCTCGATGAATTTCAGATTCAGAATACGTTGCTCTTAAACATGAGTTACGCCCTGCTCAAATAGCACCCCGCGAGCCGGGATAGCTCAGCGTTTGCGCGGGAAGAGTTTTGCCCCGGACTGACACAAGTAGCGCATGTCATTGTTTCGGATACTGCCGCAGCTCTTTTGACAGTAATACCTCAGGTCGTTGTCCCGAATACTTCCGCAGCTACCCTGACAGTAATACCGGCGGTCATTATCCCGAATGCTGCCACAGCTGCCCTGGCATAGGTATCGCGTATCGTTATCACGGATGCTTCCGCAACTCCGCTGGCACAAGTACCTCGTATCATTGTCGCGTATGCTTCCGCAGCTACCCTGGCAGTAATAGCGCAAGTCATTGTCCCGGATACTGCCACAGCTACCCATCTCTATGGATGCACTGTTCGCTGACTCATACCGTTGTGCGTCATTCTCTAGGGCCGCTGGCCCGAGAAAGGTCAGACACCCTATTAGCGCTGTTTGAATTAACAACATCATTCCCCTCCCGTCGATAAGAACACACCCAAACGTAACTGCCGTACACGAGTATGTTCGGCGCACAAGACTTCAGACGAATACGTGTAGCCAAGATTCAGGTGCGACCCGTCAAGAATACCACGGTACTTTTCACGTAGCGGCTAGTTACAGTTTTGTTCGACCTTGATGTCATCGAAATGCAACCCAGATCCGCCAGCGGCACAACCGCCGAAGTCGCCGCCATCGACCACATCAAAACTAATCTCAAGCCGCCCAGTGAAGGGTGCATACGGTGTCAAATCGATCGATACAGGTATCCAGCTATCAAACTGTTCGGCAGTGAGATTCGCTTTCGTCCAGATCGTGGTTTGCGTATCGCCATCGACCAATCGCATTACCACCGTGTCCACAGAATCCTGCGGCCGGATATCGGCGAGCACTTGGAATGTCAGCGTAGTCTGCCCGCTACCATCGAACGTAATCGTCCCTGATGGGAAGTTTTCCGTCTGCCCTCCAGGAAGGAAAGCAATTCCATTGGGTGAACCAAAGAATGGCGAGCAATACTCGTTCCCGTCCGCATTACCAAAGTAGATAGAGCGGTCGGGTGAAACGAAATTCTCCGTACTTTCACGCCAGCGATATTGCCCGCCATTGTTATAATTCCACCCGTCGATGGCATCAGTGAACACAAAGTTCATTAGCTCCTGGCTCTCCACGGCGCTTTCAGACACGCATTGATTCGACTCACATGAAACCAGCGCCCCGCAGAATGTATTACCGGGTGCGGGGCAGTCTGCTGCGGTTTGGCAACACCCGTCAACAGTATCTACTGGCGCATATTGGCATTCCTGTAGCGCAGTGCATGTGCCCACGACACAAGGATTATCCGTGACACAGTCCGCGTTTGTTGCACAACATCCAAGCAACTGTTGTGTCTGGCATTTGCCCACTACACAGGCATTGTTAGTGCAGCTATCGCCATCATCGCAATCTGCCTTGGAGTCACAGCAAAGACCTGACTCCGGATATGTGCATGCACCATCAACGCATGTAGCACCGTTCGAAGTAAAGCAGTCGCTAGGCGGCGCTGCACAGTCAGCAGACACAGTGCATGCTTGTGGAGGTAGGCAGTCTGATATCAGTACCGCCACCTCATCGATACGTGGCCCTTCGCCTGAGCACCCCCCGTCCGCAGATGGGTCGACGACATCAAAGTCAAAGCGCAGCTGTACCTCCTGACCGGCAAAGTTTGTCAGGTCGACACTCACAGGAACCCACTGACCGTATTTGTCTGCCAATATCTCAGACTTAGACCACACGGGTACCGGCTGGGCACCCTCCACCAAGACGTTCATGGTGAGACGGTCGACCTCGTCACTCGTTCTCATATCAAGACGAGCCTGAAACTGAACGAGCACAGTGGAGCCTGCGGGTAGGTCAAGTACGCCGCTCGGGAAGGGCTCCGATTGGACTGGCATCGTTGCGGTACCGTCCGGGGCGCCGTTGCCGTCCGGATTGCAGTAGGCGGTTGCCGCGCCATTTCCGAAGTACATGGATGCCTCGCCCTCAAATGGGTTCGACGTACTTTCACGCCAGCGATATGTCGCGTTTTGGCCTGGGTCGAAGATGACGCCATCCACTACATTCGGGGTAAATGATAGTTTTGCTATCTCATCGCCCTGAGTGAGGTCACAGCAGTCTTCGACTGGCGATGCTTCACACGTTCCCGCGACGCAAAGGTCGGCAGTACAAGGATTGTTGTCGAAGCAGTCCTCAGTTACGTTGCAACAACCGGGCACACCCGAATTGAGGCATTGACCCGTCGCTACGTCACAACTGTCTACGGTGCACTGATTTGCGTCGTTGCAATCCGCATCGGCTTTGCAGCATTCGGCGATAAGTGTCGCAGTGCACGCATTATTCACACAGCTATCAGCGGTACATACGTCGCCATCGTTACAGTCCGTATCCGCATTACAGCACCCCCCACCGATGTCGGTAAACACACACACATTATCAGTGCCACACACACCGGTAGTACACGGATTATCGTCATCGCAATCCGCATTCACAACGCAACAGCCATCAGTCGGCTCACTATTCAGACACTGATTGGCGAAACAGAGGTCAAAGGTGCAGATATTATCGTCGTCACAGTCCGCATCGGTCGAGCAGCAGTTAGGCAACGTTTCGAATGAGCATGTCCCATCCGACTCGCACGTACCCACGGTGCAGGCATTGTTGTCTTCGCATTCCGCATCGACGGTGCAACACGCGGCGTCGGTGATGGTACTTACACACTCCGTTTCAACGCATGAATCGTCGGTACACGGGTTCCCATCATCACAATCGGTATCGCCGGTGCAACAGCCCTCATTCGGATTACTGACTAGGCACTTATTAGCGAAGCAGAGGTCAAACGTACACGGGTCACCATCTTCACATTCCGCATCAGTTTGGCAGCAATCCGCAACCGCAGTACTGGCACATTCGCCATTCGGCCCACACAGGTCAGTAGTACACACATTGCCGTCGTCACAATCTGCAGCACTTTCGCAACATCCCGGAGCTGCTGTGCTTACACAAACACTATCTTCACAGGAGTTAATGGTGCATGCGTTGCCATCGTCACACCCTGCATCCGACGTACAACAGCCAGCAATGGGCGTGGTCTGACAGACACCAACTGCGATAATACACTCATCTGCAGTACACGGGTTGCCATCATCGCAGTCCGACTCCGACTGACAACAGTTCGCAACCGATTCACTTGTGCACTTTCCATCGGCACAGGCATTGAAAGTACACGGGTTACCGTCGGCACAGTCCACATCTGCACTGCAATCTCCGGTACTGTCTGTGGCATCCGATGCATCGGTATCATCGGACGCATCTACGTCATCTGCACTGTCCGTTACGTCTTCACCATCGGTGCTATCAGTCTCATCCGTGCCGTCTGCTGTATCCGTCTCATCAGTGACATCGGCTCCTTCAGCCGCATCCGTTTCATCCGTGTCGTCAGTGGTGTCCGCTTCTTCCGTAGCATCAGATGCGTCTACTTCGTCGGAAGCATCCACCTCTTCCGTAGCGTCCACTGAGTCTACTTCGTCGGCGGCATCCGCTTCGTCAATAGCGTCGGCTGTATCACCCGCATCTGTACTATCGGTCGCATCACCGCTCGTAGTCGGTTCCAGCTGGGCTCCGGGGTCCGAATCATCACAAGATGACAGGGCCAGCACTAGTCCTAACATAAGCACAGAGATCAACTGAGTTCGCATTACTTCACTCCCGGACACGGTTGCGCGGCAGTATAGCGAAAAAAAGAAGGCAATGGGTACGCCTCAAACATTTGATCTCTGCACCTATGCTGCATGCTCTAATTTGGTGATGTGATTTAGAACATTCCAACCATACAGCCTTCCTGCATTCTTCTGCGGAATGCAACGTGATCGGTACTCAAGATTACTTCCTTGCGAGACATGTCTGAACCAGTGCAAAGCGCACAAAATAGACACGCGTAAAACCATTCCACTCTGGCCGAATAAACCATGGAGAAAGAAGCTACCAACCTAGCCCCAGCTAGGTCCCCCGAAAGTAATGTAGACACGACGGATAAAGAAACCATAGACCACTGCGATGAATCCTAGATACCTGGTCCAGCGATTCATACGTCCAGCAATATGAGATTGGGAGAGAGGGAGGTAAAAACCACCGGGGCTGGAACTCGTCCAACCCAGGCTGTCTATTCACCATGCTTGCGAAAGCGTCATGCCTGCCCGAGTATCATTCGAGCGGACTGCCTGCTTAGCGCTCGCTCAATTTGGTGTAATCACGGACATTCTCACCGATATAAATCTGCCGTGGCCGACCGATGGGTAACCCCTGCGCGAGGTTTTCCTT
>PKDL01000436.1 GCA_002863065.1 Pseudomonadota bacterium | reverse complement strand
CGGCAGTATCTTGAGTTGGAACTGAAGGCTTCGCCGGAATCTGTGGTGGAATTTTATACCGGCGCAGACCGCAGGACAGGACGGCGTTTCGTGGAGCGTGAGTATGCCGTAGCACCAGTACGTCAGACGGGCGATATCAATGTACGACACACGAAACAGAGTCGTCGGAGACTTGGGCTAGCGTCAAAATATGATACCGCCCACATTGCCATTCGGAAGCTGAATCATTGGAACTGGCAATTCCGGGTCTACGATGCACGGAATCCCGAACAGAGAAAATCGTTCGTGCCGGAGATTGGTTCCACAGGTGCGGAGACATCGCCGGCTCCTTTACGGCCGTCGATAGCGGGTACTTCCAGGGCGGCTGCTAGTTCATCTCCTGCTGGAGCCTCCGCTGGCGCAGAGGCTCAGACAAAGACGTCGGGACGACCGGGTGCTAAGACCGGCGGTGAGCAAACTGTTCGTCGCTCGGCATCCAGCAGTCCCGGTGATACGTCCGCAGCGCCTGAGACGGAAGATAGTCCTGCCAAGGACTTTGCTAAAGCATGGGACTCGGCATCGGTTCGAGCGGCTCAAGCGGTGAGAAATGTAGAAAATCCCAACAGTACCACTGGTGGAATACCCGTGTTACCGGGGCAAAAAACGATTCAGGAGCATCAACCCGGACGCTATGGCCCTTATCCTGCAACGGGGAGAAAGAGCATTCGTGAAAAAGTTCGTCGTTGGCAAGCAGCGCATCCGAATCAGCAGTTTCTAGATTAGAGCCACTTTTCACCATGGTGCAGACACCGGCGTTCAGAACCAGAATGCGGTTGACAGCGTCTGGGGCCTTCTGTACCAACGTCGGTCTGAGTGGTCGATAGTACTACTTGGCTTGCGCGTGTAGCTCAGCTGGATAGAGCGCTGCCCTCCGAAGGCAGAGGCCACAGGTTCGAATCCTGTCACGCGTACAGAAACCATCCTAAGTCTTGGCGTTATCGGGGTTATGCGCTCCATATCCATCTCTAAATAATCGCCATATCACGTCTGGACGAGCGTAGCTGCCCACTCACGGAGAGACGGCCGCCCGTACCTGTTCGTGGTGCAGTCCTGTGTGTTCAGATGCGAACAGAAGAGCTTCATGACGTCCGTGTTACAATTGCAGGATATGGTTTCCCAGGCCTTGATCTTTTTCCCACATGGATTATTTAGCGCTCCGCAATGACCACCCTTGGTGAGGGAAAAAGGGAGAGCACAATGGAACTTCAAATAGGAAAGCACGCAGGTTCGGTTTGGGCATCACTGCACGGTGCCGAGAAGCCGTTGTCGACAACTGAGATTGGTAAGGCAACTGGCCTGAAGGCTGCCGAAGTACAACTGGCGCTGGGTTGGTTGTCACGTGAGTCCAAGCTGGACTACGACACGAGCAAGAAGACTACGAAGTACACGCTGCGGACTGCGCTCTAGTTCGGAGCCATACAGTCTACCGAGATGTGTGGCGCTGTGAAAACAGCGCGCATGTCCTACAAACTACCAACGCCACCATTCTGTGTTTATTCGGGCTCTCTGAGCTGCTCTATCAGCAATGGATGCAGCACATGTCCGTTTTACCCCCCGTGGCATTGCCCTTCTATGCAGCGGCAGAACGTATCGTCCGGCCGGGGTGTATCGACGACGCACTCAGCGGTACACTCTCCGATCGCATCGACTAGTATTGTGTGGCCGCAGTAGTAGCGGAATTGTGGGTGGCAACACGGGTCCCCTCCAATCACACAATCTGCATCTGTTGCACAGGGCGTGCACTGCTCTGGGGTTTCAGCAACACAGAGGTCATCGATGGGTAGCACATCCTGTCCACATGCCGCCGTAAATAGTAGGACAGCGAGTAGCAAAAATTGTCGTGTGAGGTTGTGAAACATGGGTGTCTCGCACCGCGATCGCATAGGTCAGTCCTCGTCGTATTTGCTGTGGTCTAGAATATTCCAAACGGGAGGCAGATCTGGATGAAGCACTGGATGCAGATCCCAGCGCAACCTGGACAGGTCAGTGAGGACGGAGCACTCGCCACTGAGCATTCACCGTTCGCAGTACATTGGCCGGTCACCTCAACGCTTTGGCAGATATCTAGTCCCACCTCTGTGGTGCACAGCTGGCCGGATGTAATAAAGCAGTTACCACCGGAGCAAGTGCCTTGAGGGCATTTATTTGAGCCCGTATTGCATAGTCCGCCATCCTGGGGGATGCAATATCCCGCGGAGCATGAACCTTGAGTGCACTGTCCTGCGCCATAGGTGCAGGGCACGCCGTTTGGAGAAGGTACATTCTGGCACCCAGTTGCCGGGCTACAGCCGAGAGATTGCGTACAGGCATTGTTATCGTCACAGTTGACGATGCTACCGCCTTGGCACGAGCCACCGACGCATTGATCATTTTCGGTACACGCGTTGCCGTCACTGCATGGATTCGAGTTGTTGTCATAGAGACACCCAGCCACTGGATCGCAACTCTCCGTAGTGCACTCATTATCATCATTACAGCTCACAGGGTTGAGTCCGTTGCAGCTCCCTCCCTGGCATAGATCGACCTGAGTGCAGACATCACCGTCATCGCAGGCCAGCGTATTCGGAGTATTCACGCACGACCCATCCGTCTGGCATTTGTCGGTTGTACACGGATTGGCATCGTCGCAGAGTGCTTCGTCAGTCTCACCGTCACAGTCGTTATCTTTGCCGTCACACACCTCAAGAGAGCCGGCACCGATCGCCTGGTCGAAGGGAGCACAGTCGTTGATGTCGAGCACCCCGTCATTGTCGTCATCCGGATCGCAAGCGTCTCCTGCTTGGTCTCCGTCATTATTTGATTGGTTGGTATTAGCGTCTAATGGGCAGTTGTCGGCTCCGTCAAATACCGTGTCGTCATCGTCATCTTCGTCCACGCAGTTGGCGATAAAGTCTGAATCAGTATCCTCAAATCCGTCATCTGCAATGCCATCACAGTTTTGGTCGATACCGTCGCATATTTCCGGTGCTGGTGTGGCGGCATCGCATGTTCCAGTACCCAGACCTGGGTTGCACGAGAGGATTCCGATGCAGGTACCGAACTCGTTGGTCGACTCGCAGGTCTCTGGCACCGTGATGTTGTCCACGGCGTTGTCGCAGTTGTCGTCTACGCCATTGCATATTTCCACTGCGGGTTGCTGTGCTGTGCATGCTGTGAGGCCATTGGGTCCGCATTCGCGAAAGCCATAGCATGTCCCCGTATCTGAGGTGTTGTAGCAGGACGTCGATGGTCCAAGTGACCGTGCGAGAGCTGAGCATTCGCATGTGGCGGCTGCACCGGGCTCTGTCACGGGATAGCATTGGCGTGTCGCGGTTGTGGGTAAATCAACGCACTCATAACCGGCCGGACAGGGGATGGTGTCGCTACAGGCGGCACCACAGAAGTTGCCTTCTGGACCAAACGGAATGCATTCGGCTCCTGCCAATCCTTCAAAGTCAATGCAGTCTTCATTGCTCTCGCAGGGGTCGCACAGGTGGGCGAAGCGAGGCACGCAGGCAAACGTCAAGTCCGCACTGGCGGTACTGACCTGCTCACACGACCATCCTTGCGGACATGTTTCTTGGCAAAAGTCGGTGCAGACTTTTCCATCGGCCGTCGGAATGCAGAGGTCGCTGTCGCATTCGGAATTACCTTCGCATGGCCAGGCAAATCCTCCAGGCTCTGGCACGAAGGTATCGGGTTCTGGAGTATCGGCTCCGTTCGTACCTGCGTCGAGTACTGCGTCGAAGATGGGTGCGGTATCAGTGGCGGAAATGGTGTCGTAATAACCAGGAAATACTGGTCGTTTAAGTTCTTCATCGCTACAAGCGACGGAAAACGAGAGTATTGCGGCAATGGCGATACCCCAGAAAATACGAGTGTTCGTATTCGTTATCTGGTTGGCTGGAACTGGTGATGTCCTCAGCATGTTTCGTTTAGGGCTGTGTACGTACAATGATGACCCCTTCTTACAACCGCTTTACCCGCGCCGCGTAGTTTAGCTGTGATCCGCCTCGCGTGTCACGTACAGAGTAGTGCTGTCTTGCTATCAGGCTATAAATTATGTGTCTACGCGGGTTCAGCAAACACATTCTCGCCGCGATAAATTTACTTCAGTTTGTCGTTTAACTCAGACGTTGCTTGACAGTCCCGGTGCTTCCCACTACTTGAGCCGCCATGAGTGCACGCAGCATAGCGATTGTAGCCCACGTCGACCACGGTAAGACGTCTTTGTTGGATCAGATGCTCCGCCAGTCCGGAACCTTGCAAGAGCGAGGTGAAGTACAAGAGCGCGTGATGGATTCCAATCCACAGGAACGTGAACGTGGCATCACCATTCTTTCGAAATGCACAGCCATCTCTTGGAATGGGACAAAGGTGCAGATTGTCGATACGCCGGGCCACCAGGATTTTGGTGGTGAGGTCGAGCGCATCATGCGTATGGTTGATTCGGTGTTGTTGCTCGTGGATGCCGTTGAAGGACCAATGCCCCAGACGCGCTATGTCCTGCGTAAAGCACTGGAGCGCGGCTACCGACCGATTGTGGTTATCAACAAAATGGACCGACCCGAAATTCGGCCTGATTGGGTGCATGACCAGGTCTTTGATCTGTTTGACGCGCTCGGTGCAACCGATGAGCAGCTTGATTTTCCAGTGGTCTATGCAGCCGGACGAGATGGCTGGGCGTCGCTCACGGAAGAAAAAGGGGAAGACCTAGCCCCCTTGTTCGAAACGATCCTCAACCACGTACCAGAGCCGAAATACGACGCTGATGCGCCCTTACAGCTGCAGGTTTCGACATTGGATTACTCCAACTTCCTCGGGCGGATTGCGATCGGTCGTATTACGGCTGGGCGCATCCGAAAAAACCAATCGGCGCTGGTATCGCGGCGTAGTGGGAAGATGGATACATGCCGCATTGCTCGTCTGATGGGCTTCATGGGACTTGAGCGGGTAGATACGGAGCAAGCCGTTGCCGGGGATATCGTCTGTCTTTCTGGAGTGGCGGGGGTCACAGTAGGAGAGACTATTTGCGATCCAGATAACCCGAATCCCATGGAGCTTATTCCGATTGACGAACCCACGATCAGCATGGTGCTGGGTGCCAATACTTCACCGTTCGCTGGGCAAGAGGGTGATTACGTAACGAGCCGACAGGTGTTGGAGCGGCTCGAACGCGAGTTGGAACATAACGTGGGGCTTCGAGTGGAGGAGACCGAACGAGCCGATCAATGGCGCGTCTCAGGACGCGGGACGCTCCACCTCTCCGTCTTGGTCGAGACTATGCGACGCGAAGGTTATGAGCTGATGGTTGGACAGCCACAGGTTGTCATGCGTGACGGGGAAGAGCCCTACGAGGAAGTGACAGTGACGGTCCCAGATGCTTCTTCAGGCGTGGTCATTGAGAAGCTGACGTCGCGTTCCGGCGTACTTATGCGACATGAAGTCGATGAAAACGGGATTGCGAGTCTAGAGTTCGAAATCCCTAGCCGAGGATTGATCGGATATCGCTCTGAGTTTCTGACGGATACACGTGGCGAAGGAATCATGTACCAAGCATTTTCTCGTTACGCACCCAAAGCCGGTGCCATCCGACGGCGAGAAAATGGGGCACTAATCGTGCAAGACCCAGGCGCCACTGTCACCTATGGTCTGTTTAATCTACAGGACCGGGGCCGGCTGATAACCGGGGCTGGAGAAAAGGTCTATGCGGGTCAAGTGATCGGCCTCCACAGTCGTTCGAATGACTTGATTGTCAATCCCAGTAAGCGAAAGCAGCTCACGAACATGCGTGCATCTGGGTCGGACGATTCCATGCGTCTTACTCCGCACTGGGTGCCCTCACTTGAAGAGGCAATTGAGCTTATTGAAGAGGATGAAATGGTGGAAGTCACACCTAAAAACATCCGCATTCGCAAGCGGCTGCTCGACCACAATGACCGTCGGAAAGACGAAAAAGCGAAGAAAGGAAAGTAGGGTAGGGCTCGCCGTTCGGGTCGGCCCCGTCGGCCGACGCGCTGATGGCGGATGGTTTGGCGTTCGCCGGGTTTAGACTGCGAATGAGGCGCCGCACCCACAGGTTCGAGTTGCGTTCGGGTTTTCGAAATGGAAGCCAGAGAACTGGAACGATTCCACATAATCGATTTTCGTTCCCTCTAGATAGGCATAGCTCATGGGGTCCACGTAGACGCTCAGTCCATGAAACGTGAAGGTCCAGTCACCGGCCTTCTCTTCTTCGGAGAAATCCATATCGTAGGTAAAGCCGGAGCAGCCACCGCCGACGACCATGATGCGGAGTCCCTGGTCGCCCAGTTCTTGTTCCACGGCCATTTGTTGGACTTTTGATACGGCGAGTTCGGTTAGTTCCATGCGCAAGCTCCTATCGTCAGCATTGGATGGTGCAAAGGATCAACAGCATGGATGGTATGAAAGGAGGGCGATGTGTCAACTGCGGAGTCAAAAACCCCGCAGTTGTTGGAAGCAGGTCACGGGGCATGGCGCCGCCGGTGACCAGCGTGTTGAGGGTTACGGGTTACCGCCGCCGCCGCCGCTACCGTCTCCAGGACCGCCGCCGCTACCGTCTCCAGGACCGCCGCCGCTACCGTCTCCAGGACCGCCGCCGCTACCGTCTCCCGGACCGTCGCCGCTACCGCCGCCATTGCCCCCGCCTTGCTCAGTAATAGTGATGTCGAAAGTACCACTAGAAGAGGAAGAGAAAGAGTCGACTATAATGAATACAATGCCGTCTGCAGCCGCATCGAAGGTGAGACTCTCTATTCCGATACCATCGGTACCCTCTATGCAAGTCTCGGACAACGTGGTGGAGGTCATGCAGTCGGTTACGACGTATACGGCACTGTCAAATTGCGCATCAACTGTCACTCCGTAACTCACTCCATTCGTGACCTCCAACGCGTAGACTACATCTTGGCCGGGAGCGGTATTGTAGTCAGTACATTGGTCATCCAAGAGCGTGTATTCTGCCCCGCCACCGTTGGTGGTGTTAGTGCCTGTAAACGGTAGCGATTCGACAACCACCGGGTCATCGCATGTCAGTCCGACAGCAGGGGCTGCAGGTGCGGAGATATCCAGCGTGAAGGGCCCGATTTCGCTCGTGTAGTAGCAGTCGACGATAACTTGATATGTTGAACCGCCTGTCAAGCTGACGGAAAGTGTCCCGGTAAAAAAGAAGTCTTTTTGGCCCACGACGGTTCCCGCGCTATCGGCTGTGCAACCTTCATATATGGAAATCAATGAGCCACCAGAGACCGAGTCAAACGTGTAGATGCCATCCGTCTCCGGTGTGAAGGAATAGACGACATCTGGAAACCCTCCGCCGCCAAGGTCAGAAAAGTCATCGGTCGCATTCTGGGTAGTGCCTTGGAGTGTCGTGGGCAATACAGATGCGTCAATAATGTCTGGGTCACTGCAGCTGAATCCCGGTGGGATCGTTTCGCAGGTTCCGGGTTGTGTCGCGTCTGGTGCATTGCAGTACGTCCCCGCATCGCATCCACACAGGCCACCGGCACCGTCATCGTTATTACAGGTCACTCCATCACAGCTGGGTTCGCCGAGCTCCGAGACGGAAATGGTGTATTCACCGCTGTATGATGTGATGCCGGAAGCACCATCCACTACAACGTTGACCACCTCCGAGCCGTTATCAGGCATGGTGAAGAGCACCGTCCTCTCGCCGGACGAGAAGGCGCTATCTGACCCTTGGCAGGTAGCGGCAAAGTCGTCACATAGCTCCCCGGCAGACACATATACAGCACAGCTAAAGGTGGCATCGACCTTCACCTGATATGTCACCCCAGCGGCTCCCGCGAAGGTCCAAACCTGGTCTGGACCGGCGCCACCTGCACTGGAGGACCCTGACCCACAATCACCGGAAGCGATGCTGTAGCCATTGGTCGAGTTGATGGTATTCCCAGTGTAGGAAACTGGTGCGTCAGTCGTACTGAACTCTTCAATAAAGAACGGGTTATCGCAGGTATTACCTTCGCTTACGTCGAGGCAGGTGTTGTCTGAACCACAAATCTCACCGTCTGCACAACCGCAAATACCTCCGGCGCCGTCATCATTACCACAGGTTACCCCATCGCAACTTGGCTCTCCATACTCTTGGATAGTAATATCGAATGCACCCTTAGAGCTTGCGCTCCATGAGTCGACAATAACGAATACCGTTCCGTCTGCGTCCGGTTTGAAGGTCACGCTCTCTGGGTTACCGCTATCTGACCCGGCCGCGCATGTCGTTGCTGCGTCTGCACAATCAGTTACGACGTAGACCGCACTGTCGAATTGTGCATCGACTTTGACTCCATAATTTATGCCGCCCGTAACCTCGAAGGCGTATACGACATCTTCTCCGGGTGTCGAATAGCCGGTGCAGTCTGAACTTGAGAGCGTGTAGTCTGCCCCTCCACCGACGGTGGTTCCGCTATCGCTGAACGGTAGCGAATCAACAAATACCGGATCGTCGCATGTCGGCCCAGTGGCAGGGGCTGCGGGTGCGGAGATGTCCAGCGTGAAGGGCCCGATTTCGCTCGAGAAGTAGCTATCGACCACAAGTTGGTATGTTGAACCACCGGTCAAGCTGACGGAAAGCACCCCGCCGAAATAGAAGTCTTTTTGGCCCACGACGGTCCCCGCGCTATCGGCTGTGCAACCCTCATATACGGAGAAAAGAGTGCTTCCAGACACCAAGGCAAACGTGTAGATGCCATCCGACTCCGGTGTAAAGGAATAGACGACGTCTGGAAGCCCTCCCCCACCCAGGTCAGAAAAATCATCGCTAGAGCCTGCATTGTTGCCCTGAATGGTCGTGGGCAGCGTAGCCGCATCCACGACAATCGGGTCGGCGCAGTTCGCACCTGCGGTGCTCGATGAGTCGGTTCCGTCTGTCCCGTCGGTCATGTCCGTGCCATCTGTTGCGTCGGTCATGTCCGTACCATCTGTTGCGTCGGTCATGTCTGTGCCATCTGTTGCGTCGGTCGCGTCAGTTGCATCCGCAGTGTCTGTCGCATCCGTCG
>PKDL01000468.1 GCA_002863065.1 Pseudomonadota bacterium | reverse complement strand
CTGCCTCAGCTGCTGGCTTTGCCTCAGCTGCTGGCTTTGCCTCAGCTGCTGGCTTTGCCTCAGCTGCTGGCTTTGCCTCGGCTGCTGGCTTTGCCTCGGCTGCTGGCTTTGCCTCTTCAGCCTTCTTATCGGCTGCCGGCTTTGCCTCTTCAGCCTTCTTATCGGCTGCTGGCTTTGCCTCTTCAGCCTTCTTTTCGGCTGCTGCAGGTGCCTTGTCATCTTTCTTCGCGTCGCCGTCCTTTTTGCAGCCCACGATCAGGGCAAGGGCAAGTGCAGCCACAACAATATTCCAGAAGTTTGCCTTCATACTCCGTACCTCCGTCCGGTGCGCCGCCGGTTGTCGACGACGGGGGGATCTAGTCACTAGCAGGTGGAACGTGTCAAGCGGCTAGTGCGAAACATTCGTAAATTTGATGTAAAAAAGTGCTAAATCGGGCTCAGTGAAGGGACATGCGAATATCGTCCAGTGCATCGATTAGAGCACTTCCAGTGATAGCATCTAGAGCCTGGCAGTAGAAAGTTACAATTGTACGTGTACCGCACATTGATTTTACGGCGTATACGGTAATTTCTAGTCCAAAATGCCGTGCATCGTTGGCAATTGCTTGGTCTTCGCTATGCATCTGAATGAGCGGAGCCAGAGGGGTCCATTGGGCAGGAAGTCGGTTAATCGCTCCACGAGTCCACTGATGTTCTTCACTCAAAATGATCCGTGCGCAGAGCGCTTCTAGATGGTCGTATGCGAGTTGCTCGTCTGTCATATCACTCATGGTGTCATCCAAATAACGTCAGACAATGTGTTAGTCAGCGCACGTGGTCTATTCTGGAATACGTGCTTTCTTACCAATGTGGCGTGTTGCTATCTGCGCCCCATTACCAACTTACGTATCCTAGAAGTACTTTTTGGCGCCATACGTACATTCAGTTTTTTACGTGGTTCTGGTCAGCTTCACGCAGGAAATCGGACGGTGGGTATGTACGTGGAATGAGTATGATCCATAACGATCTTGATCAACTCTGATTACTACACCGTCGAGATATTAGTCCCCACCGGGCTATTTGTCGCTTTGGCAGCATCTACAGCGGCGCTTATCGCTGGTTATTCCACAAAAACGACGGGTAGTGGGGTTGTATTGCCGTGGGGACCATAGCATTGCCGTGGCATGGCGACTGCTACTCCACGGGGCGATGAGGCTTCCATCAGCCTCGCGTACATCACTTAAGGAATATGCATGAATTGTTATCTGCGGGAAGCCCGCAACCTGAATCTACTGCACGTCAGTCTCAGAGCTCCAGCGATTACCGATGAACGACGGTGCTCTACACCGTATCGATAAGATGGTGGATACGCTTCAACTGATTGGACCAAGCAGCGCCAGTGCGTCGTTTAGGGAAAGCACAACGCACTCGTATCAGACTTCAGCGAAAGCAAAAACGGACCCTTCGCCACGCCGTGTATCTAGAGTGGGAGTCCACAGCACCGGACCATGCCCGTATTCTTGCCATTAGTGAGGACATGTATCAGTCAAACCAAGCGCTCTTGGAAGAAAAGGTCGACTTCAGGCTTGCAGTGTACGGAATACTTTCCCCTAAGCAGCGTGCACTGGCACGGAACCTGCGAAAACACCGCATGGAACATCGACGGAAACGTCGCTTGGGGAGTGATGGCTCTCGTGCTCTCAAAGGCCCCGATGATCTTTCGCCTAACGGAGAGCTCCCAGAGGGCGATGATCACTAGCCGGGCAGTAATATCCCTACTTGCCGTTGCTGTGATACGGTGGGTTGCTGAATCGGAAATACCACCACTGGGACGATTTCCAGCAGACGGAGGCCGTGTGAAAATCGATAGACTGTTCCGAGCCATTGTTTTGGGAGGCGGGTTGGCTGCCTCTGGTTGCACGCCGACTCAGGTGACACCTGCCGATCCACCCAATCCGGCGAAGAATACGCCCGCAAAAACGACATCCACGGAGTCGTCTAAGTCAGGATTGAGTGATAAGGCCAAGAGCAAGCTCGACTGTGCGACGCTCTGTGACTACCCCACCGCGGGTAGCGAAGTCTTGTGTCCGGACACCGCGATGGGCGATGAAATGAACTGCTGCTGGCTCATGGCGGAGCGTCATCCGTGCTGTGATGAGCGACCTGCCGCGCCGACAAAGTCACGAAACTAGTTGTGTCGCCGCCCTTAGATGTTCGCTCCACGGTAGCGATGACGTGGGGTCATCGGCACGTGGCGGAATGCGCAGCATCTCAGCGTTACGCGAGACTTGCTGATAATCTTCGCCGAATCTATGCGCCTGAAGCATTGATTCTACGTGCAGACAGGGCTGCACAAGATGAATCGAGGCACGCGGAACTGTGTCTTACCCTAGCCAAATCCTACGGTTGGACCGGAGATGCAGTGGTGTTAGCTGAAGACTCCTGTACTGCTCCTCCGCAGTATGAAGGGCATGACGCGGTCCTGTATGAAATCGTGGGGTTTTGTTGCTTGAGCGAAACGCTCAACGCAGCGCTCATGCTTGCGACCTTGGAGCACACCACCGTGGCGCGTATTCGCGACATTGTCCGACAGCTCCTCGCCGATGAAGTAAAGCATGGTCAGCTCGGATGGGGCATGTTGCAGTGGTCTTTGGGCCAAGGGCGAGGCGAGTTCCTGTCCGAGGTATTGGTGCAGTTGTTAGAGTCGATTGGGCTACATACCCTCTACTCGAATCGCGCGGAGGTAGCATGGTCAGATGAACTGACTGCGCACGGGGAACTCAGCCGTCGCCGCCGGCAAGATATCTTTGTGGAAGCAATGCATTCGGTGGTCTTCGCCGGTTTTGAGCAGGCTGGTATTACTACTGATTCGACACGCAGTTGGCTAGCTACCTACGATCCCCGATTTGCTAGCCACCTTTCATAAAATAGCCCGGCTGCTTCTAGATAGCGTTGTATTCGCCACGGTTTTCGCACCACTCGACGCGGTTATCTACCTGTGCCGCAATGTGACTGGCAGATTGGGTGTATCGGATAGACGTTTTGGAGTGGGACGCCCACGGTTCGGAGGTAGGCGCATGCTGGGTCGCTATGCGTTCTAGCCAATACCCAAAACAGTAAGTGCGGCATTAACAATGCCCATGAGGCCCTCACCAGCGATCAAACCAGACGCGAGAGCAAAGTTGAAGCGGTCGACGCTTTGCGGGCTGCGTCGGCGCCATACCCACCAGATCGCGAGTCCGTAAAACATGACGAGCGAATAGTATGCCGGGATAATGAAGGCGATTCCCATTGCTAGGCCACTAGGGACGTACGATTTGAACGTTTCTATTCGACGTAAGAGGACCAACAGGACCCCGACGATGGAACCTGCCAATGCCGCAGGTCCAGCCATCATAGGCAGCGCATCCAATCCCTGGGTTAGAAGTTCCGCCATTGCCTTCCAGGCCATTGCCGCTGGAGCAGGTAATTTTTCTCCCCCGAGCTCATAGCCCGCGGTGAATAAATAGTAGACGGGAACCACAAATAGTACACCGGCGCAGATACCGACCAGCTGCGCAAGGAATTGCTTGCGGGGTGAGGCCCCGAGCAAATAGCCCGTCTTCAGATCTTGCATCATGTCTGCCGCTTGGGACGCTCCGGCTCCGGTAATGGCGGCTGCCATTAGGTTTGTACCCGCTTGGCCTGGCGCGATACCTCCATAGACGAGCTGCGTTACCTTTCCCATCCCGCCGACTGGATTGATGTCAGTTTCTCCCGTGGAGCGTACTGCGACGATGGCGAGTATCGAGGATAAAGCTACGGCTAAAAGGGTTAGCCATGGCGCCATATCAAAGACGTAATATCCTATGACCATGGTGAGGACTGTCCCGGCCGCGAGGCCACTCATCCACCAGGAATTGGGAATCGCATTAGGATTCTCTACGCCATCCCCTAGCGAAGCTGGCATGCGAAAGGCTCGAACAAAAGTCTTCCAACTCAGAATCAGAGTAATAAGAGCTTCACTCACCATTAGCGCGACCCCAGGCCATAACAACCATCCTCGGGCGCCATCACCATATGATGTGACTGCACCAGGTGCCCAGCCCTGGGATTGAGCAATCGGTCCGAGTACGCCCCAGGCGACAAGTGCACCGAGCAGAAGCGACAACACGACCCGTGGTCCGATGAGAAAGCCTGCGCCGATAAGTGAGGGACCTAAGTAGATCTTGAATGTCCAGGTGGCTGCAGTGACAAGCACAACATTAGGAAACCACTCATGGAGCGGCGGATTTTCGATTTCTGGAATAAAGTGGGCGGTTAAAGTGAATATCCCCGCGAATACACCGGCCCAAATGAGTACTTTAGCCTTCGCAGCCGCCTCTTTTGCTTCGGCAAACATCGCAAGAACGGTCTCAGCGGTAGCTGTGCCAGTGGGAAAGCGTAGCTTGTCGATCTCCACCATTTGGCGTCTGAGGGGGACTGCGAAAAAGACCCCGAGAAACGCGATTGAAAGGGACCACAGCATGAGTGACGTCCCACCGATTTCGTATCCGAGCAGCTGCATGGCTGGAATGGCGGCCACGAGTCCCGCGGCGGACGCCATACTACCGGCGCCCGAACCGGCGGTTTGTGTAATGTTGGTTTCAAGGACACTCAGACGCTGGCCAAGGGCGCTGAATAAGGCAAATCCAAGCACGGCGGATACGATGGAAGCTCCAAAGGTCCAGCCAATCTTCAAACCGATGTAAATGTTAGTACACGCTACGACGCCTCCAACAATACATCCGGCTACGAGTGCCCGCAGCGTCAGCTGCTGTTCGTCAGGCGTAGGGAAATACATTTGGTCGGCGTGTGTACCTGCTGTGACCTTAGCCTTGTCACCGCTTTCCGAATTTAGCTCTTTCGTTACCCCGTCATCTACCATGATGCGTCCTCGTCCCCTCTGTTGCCATCCACTCTTGAGGGCCGAAGTAGCATTCGGGCAGTGGCATGTCGAGGACATTGCGTCGTCAAAAACGGTAGAAAATGCCGTCAGGATTCCGTCGGTGAACTGCACCGTCCGCTCACCAACCGTCCCGATAGGTGCGCGGTCATATTGGTATTGACGCCTCCTTTGACTCGGAAAGCCGTGCGTTGCGGGAGCATACTAGGACGGCAAATGTGTATGCATACACCGTTGACCGAGATTGAGCCTCACCTAACTTCAACATGTTCTAGCTGGTTGAATGGGGATTAAGTTCCACTGCTTCGTCGTAGGCGTATGCCGTGCTCTAATCGTGTGCGTCTCGCGACGTAGTGTGCGACGCAGTCCCAAGATGGATACTCACGGCAAGTCACTCTCGTACGGGGTCTGGTGCCTCTAGCGCCATAGCTTGAAGGCCTATCGTTGTTGATGTACCAGCGGCGGCTGATATCGGCGTTCACACCTAGAGCATACTGGTGGCACGAAGGGATGTATCGATTGAACACGGCTGTCGTGATCGTTCTGGTTATCCATGGTCTGTCATACCCCTCTCATTCTAGTGGCAGCGCCGGTTTGGGTACGGCGCCTAGCGCGGATGCGAGAAATGAGGGTATCCCCGACTCTTCTGAGCAGATGACCATAGATGCGGTAATACCTGCGGCTGACATTCCGCTTTTGGATGTGGGAACAGCAGTGGATGTGACTCAGGACCTGGGCGCTGCACTACCAACCGCCACGGTCTCGCAATCCGATATTGGATTGATGCCTGACACTGTTTCGGGTGGTAGCGAGGATGTGTCCAGTCCGGAGGACATCGCAAATAACCACCGTCCTGTGCGTGCTAGGGTATGGAACTTGCCTTCGAATCACCTAAGAACGTGATGTTTGCAGTGCAAGGCATAATGATTATGTGGCGCTACCTTACCAAATAGGTTGGTTACTTGGGCCCGGCCAGGATTCCCCTGGGTTGCCAGGAATATCGGAGCCATCTCGTGCAGTGACAAAGTTTCCTTGGTCAGCAAACGCCCGTTCCATACTGGGCGATTTTCCACCGCGCAGTGGTACGAGACGTCCATTTTTTCGTATCTGAATGACTTCATGTGGGCCGGGTCGAAGATCGACCAGCGCACCCTTCCGATTCTTATTGAGGAGCTGTTCCTCGTTTCCCAGCGGGTCCGCAATGGTCTTAGCCTTGAAGGTCCATACTAGTAGGGATGTGGGGTCGCCGTCCGGATATTGGTGTTTCAGAAGATCCGGAACCCCGTAGAACTGCTTACCGATGTCGTTCTGATTGACGGGTCCAGCCATGAGGCAGATCCCCGCGAGTAGGTCGCAGTCATCGGGCAAGTCGACGACTCCCATGAGTTCGCAATACAGCGAGCTACGTGCGGCGGCGGCGCCCATTGCCTGTACTGCAAGCTCCCAATCGAGCTTGTGTCGTTTTACTGCTTCTTTATCCAGACCACCGACGTATATGCGCTGGCCGACTAATGCGAAGGCTTTGCGTCCACGATTAGCGTTCTTACTGAATTGCCGACCGGAAGAGAGGTCAGCCCATAATGGTAAATCGCGAATGAGCCAATCGGTAATCATGCCGAGTTCACGGCGAATACCGCGTAGGCGTTCTTTGCCCCCGTCGGTCAAGACATCGATACGGTCGAGTAACATCAGCTCTTTCACACGCTCACGGTCCACGCCCATCCAATGGCCGAATGCGTTGAATCCCGCTCGTCCAGCCATATCGATGAGTTTTTGTGGAAAGCGCATGTCTTGCCGCGACTGATAGCCCGCAGGTGCTCTCTCTTCCTGATTTACACCCGGCTGGATCCGCTCGGACCGGAAGGCCAATAAATTCGCGCCTGCCTTTCGGGCACTCTCTTTTGAGAGCGAGAGCCTCTCCTCCGCTGGAACGTGACCTACCTGGGCCATGATGGCGATGTTCCAGCCCTTCGCTCGGTCTTTCCAAGTGAGTCCACACAGCTTTTCCAGAGCTGCAATCTGCTTTTTTTGGGAGGCGCGCATGGACTTGGTAAACGGCGCCATGAAGATGTTTGCGGCCCGACGCCCTTGAGATGCGAGCGATGCTGCGCGTTCCATACCATCGGCGAGAATCCCGATATGCAGATGCTGCAGGTAGCCGATAGTGGGTATATCGTCGATGAACTGGGTACGCTTTTTTAGCGCTCGAACGGGGACGGTGACGAGGCTCTTGAAGGCCTTGTGCCCAACAAAGGTCAACAGCAACGTGAACGGCGTCCGGTAGGGGCGAGATAACACAATGTGAGTGTGGCACGCTCCATCGAGTACTTTCGCCTCGAGTCCCTGCATCCCCCGTAACAGCTCGGCAGCCCGCTGGCTGTCGTCCGGACCAAGGGTGATCTGCTTAAATCCACGATAGTTCGTCGACTGTCGCGAGGATAGTATGCCTAACGCACTTTCCTCGAAGATCGCTTGTTCGGTGGGCGGCTCGCCAGGAACAAATGTGCTGGGTCGTTCCAGTGCGAGAAGCGGCATAAGTTCCGCCGCGTCCGATTTCGATAGTGGAATCCTTGACCGATATCCTACGACACTGTGCGATGTGAGGCTCTTGGGTAGCGTATACCGCGTTCGTTTCTCACCCTCCTCCGCAGCGGCCGCGTTCCGGCACACGCGCTGGTTTTTTGGGGGAGGCTCAATACACACCACTTCCAGTGGTTTTTTCATCGCTAGTTCTTCCATGCGCGCTGAATAGATCAGTTGCGTCTGTGTCGCAATGAATGGATTGATTCTTTCCCGTGAGGGGTACTGCAGTCGTCACTTTATTAACTGATCACCGAAAATATTCACCTGACTGCGCACTGGAGTACGCGCAATGGCTGCGCACGAGAAATGGGCTGCGCGCAGTCGGTACGGTACATTGAATATGGTTTGGGTATAGTGAGGCCATGACACGACCCTCAATGTTGGCCCTCATGGCGATCTATATGTTCAGCTGTAGCGGCGACCCGAATACCCTTTCTGTATCGAGTAGCCCTGATTCGCTCGAAGCTGACGAGGTGTCTGACGTCCTGAATGCTGATCGGGATGGAGATTCATCTACCGATGAAGGGGCTGGCCGATCTGACGTAATCATTGGTAGTGACACAGGTGCGGATGCCGAGTTTGATACCCCTGAGGGACGTAATGACGCGCATGCCGACGCCTCTGATATCAATAGTGATGTCGAACCCTCATCATGCGGTGACGGGATCATACAAGCCGGTGATGAAGCATGTGATCATGGAATCAGCAATGGTGATTATGGTGCTTGTTCACTTGATTGTACCGGTTTAGGGCCGCACTGTGGTGACGGGATTCTGCAGGTAGAGTTCGAAGTCTGTGATGAGGGTCCGCTGAATGGTCAAAAAGGCGCATGTCGCAGTGACTGCGCGGGGTACTGGGTTCCTTTACCACCCAAAGACTTCGTTGAACCTATACCTGCGTCCAGTGGCCTCGATTGTAACGAGGGTGATCTGCTTGGTAAGTACCTCAGGTATCGTCGTCGCCTCTTTGGTGATGGGACACCCGACTACCCAGGCTTTGTCACAGGAGGTATTGGGCCCGGGCATGTCCTGCCGGCGGCGAATCGTCGTCCTACCGTGGGCTGCAGTAATTATTGGGCGCTAGTCGAGTGCCCGAAGTCCGACTTTCTGGACGCACATGGGATGTACAAGTGGGGAGACGGTACTGCGTGGTTAGGGCATTTCGTGCTGGCTCTAGCGTTGGAGCACAGCATGTATACCACTCTAGGTTGGGATACATCGTCGACCGAGCAATGGTTATCGAAAGCCTTTGATGCGTACGAACGCTTGGATGCGGGTGCAGAGGCATATTTTGGAGCTGAACCAGCGCTAGATGGCTTCTTTCTGCGTGATGACGTGCCGTCAGGATTCGAAAAGGATGCGTCTGGAAATTATCGGTTCCCCCGTGACGACAATGAGCTGGCCGGTTATGAATGCACTTTGGGTGATGTGTCTTGTGAGGAGCCCGCGCTGGACGGAGGGGCCTTCACCAGTCAAGACCAGGTGATTCATTCGGTCCCTGGACTCGCCACAGCGGCGTACCTATTGCCGGACAGTGTCGAGGTAGGTGGCGTATCGCTGAAGTCCCGTGCGCAACTGCAC
>PKDL01000182.1 GCA_002863065.1 Pseudomonadota bacterium | reverse complement strand
ACCTGGCAGGGAGGCAAGAATATAAGTCTCGGGCTTAAGCGTTCCGCTCGGAACACGGTGCTGTGGCGGGAGGGAACCGCCGGTAGTCAGGCTCGCGGTGGGTGGTGTTATCGTTCTTCGGTTCCGCGAGCCTGACCTTGAGCGCTCATATCGCGTTCCCGGATACCCATGGGTGCCCTTGGTTTCGCTTGGTATCACAGGCTGGATGCTCGTTGCATCTATACGGTATCGGCCGGAATCACTGTCAGTGAGCCTTTTTACCCTCGGCCTGGGACCGATCATCTGGTGGATGTGTAAGAGCCCAGATACACCGTCAAGTAGCCGCGCATCGTCTAGCTAATCGGCAGATAGATCTGGAGCTCCCGGGCTGGAGCACTTGTAGTGAGGTGCAGATGACCGCGGTGTGCCAGTAAGAGGTAACGCAGCTGGTCTGTGGCTAGTTGCAAGACATGCATGGCACGCTCACTGACTTCAACATCCGTACCGGCCAGCAGCGTCACCGCGATGCATACATACCGTGACTTTTGGGGCCAATAGTCCGCTTGCGTCATGTGAGCAGTCATCTGAATGGGGGCGGTAGCGGGTGTCCCAATTCCTTCTACCAGCGCCTCTAGCACACGTTCAAGCGCAGACACCACCCTTGGTAAGTCCAACGTCACTTCCGCAGCATGTTGCGTTGGCGTCAGCGGAGCCAGGCTACGTGAGACCAGACCCTCGGACCAAGACCGCCCAATGGCTGCAAGACACTCCGTGATAGGCACCGAGATGAGGCGTTCCTGTTCAATGGGGTGGAGTCGCATCTCAGATAGCGCGTTCGTGGTATTTTGCAGTTGTTTCCCCTGTGTGCGGACCAATTCAATGAGTTCTTTGGTGTCGTCTTGGGAAATGCTTTGCCCCATATAAAGGTCAGTCTCCAGCATCGTGGAAAAGCCGATAAGGCCAGTAAGGGGGCTGCGTAGCTCGTGAGCTATCCAACGATTAGCGTGTTGAAGCGTTTGTAGATTCGCTTGTAGGATGTGGCGCTGCAGTACGGACGCGCTGTAGGCGCTCCATAGGCGGACTTGGCTTGATAGTTCTTCACTCTTGGACTGTGAGGTTTGAAGCGGCAAGTGTATTAGGAATACGGAGCACACTTGCTGTTCATGTATGAGCGGTACGACCGCCAGTGTTTGTGCCTCATCGGCTGCGTCGGGGGAGTCCGAAATATGCTCTATCCACGGTTCATTGCTGTCGAACGCTCGTGCTATCAGGCGACAGATGGTGGATGGGCTAACCCTCAAAGCACTACCAGTTGCCGTCATTATACCCGGTGGTGGTGAGAGCGAACCGCCAGGCTCAAAGGCTGCAGTCACATCAAGTGCTTTGAATGCGCGGTGCATATTCGCCGCCAATTCTCGATACACGTTCGATAGCGCTGCCATATCGCTGGGTGGGAGAAGTCTCATGCAGTGTCAACGCCTTTGCTGCCTTCTATTTGGCACTCAGTCTAAGGTTATATCGTCGTTGGGAGCATTCGGTGTGCCGGACGTGTCTGAGATGGCCTCAGGTCGCCTACCATCTATCGCCGGGTGCACTCTGCCGGTAATAGAGCTCGTAGGGCCGGTTTTGTACTGGTCCCAGACGCGGCTACCGTTCATGAGTGTCCAGGAGTCTTCAAATCCAGGCTGTAGTATTGAGGAAGTCACCACGCAGTCGGCAATAACGGGCGCATTGGGATGACACGCCAGAATAACGCTTCCTGGTGCGAGAGCGCCCAGGCCGCTAAGGTCGACGCTACCGCCATTTCCTTGAAGTTCTATCCCGGAAAAGTCAACTTGAGAGGTTGCGGTTACCAGTAATTCTATCCAGCCAGAGTCACCGGTCGATACTTCATTGATGATGACAGGAGGTCTACGGGGCCGGTACACCACGAGATCCGTAGCGCCAAGCACGTCCAAGGGCGGAAACAGGGCCGTGAAGGTGGTGGCGTCCATGAAGTGGAGTTCGCCACTGCTCGACAGAACGAAAAGATTTGTCGCGTCAACAGACACGCGACTGGGTGCAGAGATAGCGACCGCAGGCGGAGTCAGCGGGAGCAGCGTGGATAACGAATACGCTCGAACGACGCCGCCTTCATTGTAGGTGGCATACAGCCTATCTCCCGCTGGATCGAGAGCCAGTTGGCTGGGAGCCCCTAGCCCAGAAAGTGTATCTCCAAGCAGCCCGGCTCCATAGGTGTCATCGACCACACGCGTGCCATCAGACGCCGGGTCTGTTACGAGGAGGCGGCGGCGGGGTGCATCGATATATACCTGGTCTGGCGTGCCAGTAATCGGCAAAGGTGTACCGGAAATGCTAGATAGATCTGCACTTTCGAGCACTGCCAAATATCCAAAGGAGGTAGGGAAAAACACGCGGCCAGTATTTTCGTCTACAGCGCTCTGGCCAATATCACCTGGAGGCGCCGCAGCGGTGGCGATCAGCGTGTCTGTGATTGCGTCGTATGCATAGACGAGTCCCTCAGTAGTGGCGAGTATCCACAGCTCTTGATTGGCGTCATATGCGGCCGATGTGACTGTTCCCTGGGGAGGGGGTGTCAGCGGAGACACTGTCTGTGTGCGGGGTTCATATACCACTGGGTCACTTATGCCGGACAAAAGCATCACGCCAAGGGGGTGTGCGGCCGTCATTCGTTGGAATGAGGTGCTCAGCAACGCCGTATCGTTTAATTGTCCGTTGGCGGTGTAGGTCAATATGCTATTGCCAGCGCTTACAAAGATATCGGCCGCGCAGACCGTGAGTGACGACGGGCTATGTACACAATACCCGCTAGCGCACGTGTCGTTCGTGCAGATGTTGCTATCATCACAATCTATTGCGCTGATACAGCAGCTGTCACTACCGGTGGAGCAGGTTCCGCTTACACATATATCTCCCGTAGTACATGCATCTCCGTCCTCGCACGGAGTGTCGTCCTCAGCAAGCGTGGGAGAGCATGCACCTGTAATGGGGTCGCACACCTGGACAAAGCACCCTGATGCGGCGGGGCAGGTTACTGCGCTTTGTCCCACACAGACGCCCGCATAACATGTATCGGGAGTAGTACATGCGCTCTGATCGTCACAGGCTGTACCGTCGGGTACCCCAAATACTTCGCATTGGCCGGTGGCACTTATGCAGAGCGATGTCGTGCAATCTGAACCCGTGTCTGGACATACGACCGGTACGCCCTCGGTGCATCCGCCATCCACGCACGTGGTATCGGTAAGGCATTTATCGCCATCGTCACAAGCAGTTCCATTAGGAGCCAAGGTGCTTATGCAAGCACCCGTGTTCGGATCGCATACGCTCGGTTGGCAATCTGAGCCTGTACACTGTACCAGTGCGCCACTCTGACAGAGCCCATCGGCGCAAGTGTCTATCGCCGTACATGGATCACCGTCGTCGCAGAGAGTCCCATCTGTTACGGGCTCGACTGCGCAGCCACTGCTGGGGTCGCAAATGGCCACTTCGCAGGGTCCTGCGGCTGGGCAAGAGATGTCCTCGCCTCCAGCACAGACACCATCCGTGCAGAACTCATCGCTAGTACATGCGTCACCATCGTCGCACAATGTCGCGTTGGCCAAGGGGATTGTGGTGCAGCCAACATCGTCTAAGCATGCGCTTATTGCACAAGGCTGGGATGCTGGGGGACATTGGACAGGGATACCCCCGGAGCAGGTTCCTTGGGAACACGTGGTGTCATAGGAACAGCTGGCGGTAGCACACACCTGTCCATCGGCAGCATCGGTGTATGTACAGCCTTCCGTTGGCTCACATGAAGCCACCTGGCAATCATTGGTTGTAGTACAAATCACCGTGTCACCACTACAGACCCCAAAATTGCAGGTGGTGGCTTCAGTACAGAGGTTTCCGTCGTTGCATATGTCCCCGTTCTGGAGCGGGGTAGGTGCGCAAAAACCAGTGGACACTTGGCACATCAAAGGAATGCATGGATCACCAGAATCAGGACAGGAGACGGGCATGCCGGCGCACGATCCATTCGTACATACGTCTTCGTCTGTACAGGGGTCACCGTCATTGCAGAACTCGCCCTCATCGATAGGTGTAGGCTCACAGTCGCCCGTCGTAGGGTTACATTGCGATACTGCACATTCGGTTCCGCCCACAGGACAAGTGACGGGTTGTGAGCCTACACACGCGCCAGCGGAACATGCTTCCCCAACGGTACATAGGTCGCCGTCATCACATGGGTCCCCGTCCTCGAATGCAATGTTTGAGCACGTTCCATCAGCTGTACATACGGCGGCAACACAGGGGTCGTTGGATGTACATTTGGGCAACGGCCCATTGATGCATTGCCCAGACAGGCAGAAGTCAGCCACGGTACATGGGTCACCATCCGAGCACGGTGTATTGTTTTCAGCGGCTTGGGTGATGCATGCACCAGTAAACGTGTTGCAGATACCTACTTCACAGTTATCAACATTAGCCGGACAAACCACTGGGACCCCTGCGCAGTCGCCGAAACCGTCGCAGACATCGTTTTCGGTGCAGAGAGACCCATCGTCACATGCCGTACTAGCGGGTGCGGGTATGGCCTGGCAGCCGCCTGACGCCGGGTCACAGACAGAAACCAAGCAGGGATCAGACGGAGTAGGGCAACTAATAGGCGACCCAGTACAGGACCCACCGGTGCATGCATCGAATTGGGTGCAGCTGTTTCCGTCATTGCAGGGAACGTTATCCGCAGCGGGACCACTTACACACGCCCCGGTGGCGGCATCACAGAAGGAGGATAGGCACGGGTCGCTAGGTGGAGGGCAGTTGATAACAAGCGAACCATCGCACACACCGTCTAAGCAGCTATCGCTCCCCGTGCAAGCACTGTTATCGTCACAGGGGGTTCCGTCGTTTGCCTGAGCATATGTACATCCCTCTCCGCTGATACACGTGTCGATAGTGCAGTCGTTATCATCCGATGGGCAGGATAGCGTAATGCCTCCTGAACACTGGCCGAAGGCACATGTCGTATCAATGGTACACGGGTCACCATCCGAGCAATCGATTCCGCTAGGAGCCAGCACCTGCTGGCAGCCGACACCGTCATCGCATTCAGCGACAGTACAAGGATTACCGTCTGACTCGCAAAGAACGGGTTGTCCGCCGGAGCAGGTTCCACCGATGCAAATGCCGTTGGAGGTACAAATATTGGTACTTTGGCACGGGGTTCCGTCGGGCGCAGCTACCTGCGTGCAACCACTGGCAGGGTCACATAACGCTAATGCGCAAGGATCAACGGGTGCGGGGCAGTCGGTAAGCTCCGAACTACATGTGCCTGCACTGCATGTCCCCTCCGGACCACACACTCCGCCGCCGCAGCCAGACCCGTCTGGCAATACGGTGGTAATGCATCCCAATACGGGATCGCAGGCTCGTTGCTCGCAAGGCAGAGCAGGACCACAATCCACATTGAATGACAGTGCACACTCCCCGCTCTCGCATGAGTCTCCTATGGTGCAGGGGTCTCCATCGTTACATTCTGTCCCATTAGGCTGCGGGATTTGCAGGCAATTTCCCGTCAGCGGCTGACACGAACCTTGTGTGCATGGCCCTTCGTCAGGACAGACAGCGGTTTCACCGATGCAGACCCCGGAATTACACACCGTATTCGAGGTACATAGGTTATCATCGTCACATGGAAATCCCTCCGGCACTGGGAATTGCTGGCAACCTAACACCGGATCGCATGCCGTATTCACACACGGATTGCTTTGTTCACATGCGATTGGCTGCCCCACGCACTCGCCGGATAGACAGGACTCGGATGTGGTGCAGATGTCCTCGTCGTCGCAGGGTGACGTGTCAGGAAGGGGTGTGGAAGTACAACCAATATTCGGCACACATGTTTCGATAGTACAGGGGCTTCCGTCATCATCGCAGTTCGTTGGACCGGGTGAAATACATCCGCCATCTAAGCACTGGTCTAAGCCCGTACATGGGTCGCCATCATCGCACGATGAACCATCGGGACTTACGATCGATTGGCAACCGCCGGACAATGACACGCAGACTTCGAGAGTGCAGGTATCGCCGTCATCTGGACACACCACGGGTTGCCCGCCTGAACATTCCTGGCTTGTGCAGATACTTTGGAAGGTGCAGGGGTCACCATCATCGCAAGTCCCTCCATCAGGAAGGTCTACTGTAGTGCAGTCCCCGGTCAATGTGTTGCACGATTGAACGGTGCATGCATTCCCGTCATCAATACACGTAGGGCTACCCACGCAGTCTCCCAATTTACACCCGTCACCAGTAGTACATAGGTCGTTATCGGTGCACGGTGCACCCTCCGGTAGGGGGAATATTTTACATTGTCCGTCTAGCGGATCACAAAGCCGAGCCTGGCAAGGCAGGCCGGTCGGTGTGCATTCCTTGAGCACTCCAGTACAGGTGCCATCGGGTTGGCAGACATCGTCGGTCGTACAGACATTAGCATCATCGCATGCGTTACCTGGGTCTGCGACTGTCTGGCAGGCCCCGGTACTGGAGCAAATCGTTGTCAAACAGGCGTCGGGATCGTCGGGGCACTTTGGTGTACCGCCTTCACACGTCCCCTCAAAGCACGTGTCGTCCAATGTACATGGGTCGCCGTCATCGCAGCCCGTACCATCGTCGGCCGGTTCAACAATGCAGTCACCGGTTTCAGTATCGCATGTGCCGACGTCACAGGGGCCACCTGCATCGATGCATAATGGGCTCCCAGCTATGCATTGGCCATCTGCACAGCTTCCATTCGAGGTGCAAATGTCTCCATCATCACATGCGGCACCATCATTGCCTGGATTCGATTCGCATTGACCGCTATCTGGGTTACACACTTCACTAGTGCATTCGTTGTCATCGGGAGGGCATGTGGTTTCGGTGCCGGTGCACTCTCCTGCAATACATACATCGCTTTCGGTACATGCCTCACCATCGTTACAGGGCAGGAAGTTTTGAACCGGTGTATTGATGCACTCGCCGTCTGAGCATGTGACGTCTAGGCATTCGCTCTCTGTTACACAGACTGGCCCCTCGGAAATACAGCTGCCTGCTTCACATACCCCGGGACGCGTGCATGCATCCCCATCCTCGCATGGCGTGCTATCAGGTAGGGAGACGCTTTCACATGCGCCCGACGCGGGGTTGCATGTTGAGACGACACACGGGTCGTCGGAGGAGCACGCCACTGGCTCTGGCTGCAAGGTACAGATGCCCTGGATGCAGACCGATGACTGGACGCAACGACGATCGCTCGGGACCGTGCTGAGGCACTCGATGTCGGCAGTGCACGAGACTGCGTCCGGAAGGGTCTGTGTATCGCAGCCCCACAACATAAGAAGGAGGGACGTAATCGGAGCAATCCAGTGTGTATTGACCAAGGCTAGTCGATACCGATGCGCTGATGTTTCTAATTTCACTTTTCACAGAGTACCAGTGCCGTTTACACGTGGGCAAACATCTCTGCACCTTGGAGGCAAGGTTATGCAACGTATACCCGTGTAATTGATCCGTAACACAGGAATATACAGCTCGGAGCTGAATAAATTGGTTGGGGGCAAAGTCCGGGGGCGCAGATGAGGAACTGTGCACTACGCTAGTCGGCCGATCCAGCGGGCGGCAATTAGGCAACTCAAATTCGATGCTAAGCAAACTCGATGGGCCGTTTATAAATGCACGACTTGAGTTCCTGGCTGGTCGATTGGCCGGAGTAGCGGGTCCGAAGGTGCCTGGCCCGCGGGTCCGAGCAGCTTACTGAGGTTGGTGTCAGCGTGGAGGGGGACCAGATAGCGTATTCATTCCCGAGTACGTGCCACCGGCGAGAGCATTTATATGAACATACTAAGAGAAGAGGGGGCCGTCCGGGCTGCTCATCGCGCTGAGCGCCTCCCAACCGGCGTCGGGAGGTAAGTATTCCTTGGTTTGAATAGACGAGAGGAACGGGGGGCGTTTATCCAACTACACCTCAGCGCATGCTTGTTGCGCCATGAGCGATGACGCAGCAGGCCTTGGAGAGGGTTATCAAAGCAGAGGATACACGGCACGGGTTTGATGAGGCGGTTGCCCCGTCAAACCTAGACGGCCTGCTCTCGTGAAGACCGCCTAAAATGACTCGCAATCATCCACGATGATCAGGTCTGTGACAATCCCTCCACCCCCGGTATACGCGTAGCATTCTTTGCCGTCGAAGTTTGGAGTGATGCCTTTCTTAAACAGAACTTCCGTCCAGCTGCTACAGCCCAGCAGGTCCTTAGCCTGGGTATAGGCCGCTTCTGATGGAAAGCTATCCGCTAGCCCTTCGGTGTCACAAAGCCAATCTTTCAGGTCATCCACTGAGATAGCTGATTCGAGTCCCCAGGTTATGAAGCCCCCGCAAGGACCGATGTCGCCCTTCGCAATGCAGCTCTGGAACTCAGTCACGAGAGAAAGATAATTGTCCTCTTTCGGACCCGTAATGCTGATTTGCTTGATACAATATCCAGCGGTGCACGTCATATACTCCGAATTCAAGCACCATGGGTCGTCTTCAGGACAAAAGCATTCCTCAACCGTTTGGTAGCCGGTCACCGGGTTACACTGCACTACATCCCAGGTAGTATCGTCAACATCACACGCCAAGTCATCTTCGAGGCATAAAGCACACATCGGGCTGTTGTTGTGAATCAAGCAACCAAATTGACATTCCTCGGTTACCTCGAAGGCAGTTTGGGTGCTGTTGCATTGCTCAACACCGCTGGAACTGCACCGCATTTCGCCTGTCGAGCATACCGGGTCGATGCAGACCCCAAACTCACATAAGTGGCTGCAGGTCTCGCCCGGCGACCAACCGCTTTCGGTTTGGTTACACACCTGGACTTTCTTCGGGTTGGCTGGGTCACAGCGAGTATCGCCGAGATTACAAATACCGGACTTACAATCTGCAGTTGCTTCATTACAGCCGTCAGGACACAACAACTGGAATGCTGCACTATAGCCATCTTCGCTGCACTTCATAATCTTCTGTCCTTCGACATCGCAGAAGACTTTGTTGGGCACGCACAAGCGTGGTTCGTTTACACACTCGTTGTTCTGGCAGGCGTTTGTGCATTTTTTAGCAACGTAATCTGAGCCGTCCTCTTTACAGGTGTAGAGCGTACCCTCCGCGCAAAAAG
>PKDL01000248.1 GCA_002863065.1 Pseudomonadota bacterium | reverse complement strand
CATGGTGGGAAATACGGTGCCCACCGCGAATGGAGCGCAAGTACTACCGACAACCGCTAACACCACTGACGAACTACTCTGTTCGGGACTTGGGTTCTCGGACGTTGATGGGGAGCCCGAAGGATGGCAATACCAGTGGCTTGAAGACGGACAGATACTACCGGGTGAGAATCAGCCCACGCTTAGCGCAGAACGCACGTCACGTGACAAAACCTACCGCTGCGATGCTTCGCCATATGACGGGGAGTCGACTGGTCTGAGTCAATCATCCAATGACGTCATGATAGCTAATACCGCTCCCATGCTTGGTTCTGTCATTATTGAGCCGTCCTCTCCCAATACGACAACAGATCTTGTTTGCACGCCGAACGCCGCATCGGATGCGGACAATGATTCCATTACGTACCTCGTCACGTGGCGGAAGAACGGGCAGGTCTTTCCCTGGTTCGATACGGTCTTACCGGCCGCTGCACATACACGCGGAATGACGTTTAGTTGTGAACTCACGCCGACTGACGGTACGAGCGCAGGACTGCCGCAAAATTCCCCTGAAGTCGTTATCGGGAATGCTCCTCCCGAGTTCGATAGTCATATCGTGACCCCTTCAGACCCCAGTACGTGCTCCACGATAAATTGCGCGGTTGCTTCCAGTGATCCGGACCCTTCGGATAGTGTCGAGACCACAATAAGCTGGTTCATTGATGACCAGCCGGCAGGTAATGGAGAGACGCTCCAGCTAAGTTCAGCCTCTCCGGGGGCATCCGTATCCTGCAGCGCCATCGCGATTGACAATCAGGGAGCTACTACCGAGCAATTTGTAGAAGTCACCGTACAGAATAGTCCCCCGGTCGTAGGCCTTGTAACGCTGAATCCGGCTGCACCAGAACCAGGAACCGTGATTCACTGTGAAGGTGAGCTTTGGTCAGATGATTGTAACATCCTCCCGAAATACGACTTTGCCTGGTACGTCAATGGCTCTCAATTATTAGGAGCGGAGACAACTACGATCTCAACTGCCACACTGCCCGTTGGCTCAGACGTATACTGTGTAATCACACCCTTCGATGGCCTCGACCAAGGCATTCCGGTTGCTTCAAATGTAGTAACGATCGGATGTGTTGCGGGCAGCTGCGATGATGAGGACTTCTGTACGGATGATAGTTGTAATCCGCTGACGGGACTCTGTGAGCAGATACCCATAGATTGTAATGATGGCGACCCCTGTACCAACGACCAATGCGATGGGGGGATCTGTGGTCATCCCCCAAAGGATTGTGGTGATGGCGATCCCTGCACGATTGATAGCTGCGGGGAGTTTGGCTGTACATCTATTCCCAAGGATTGTGCTGATAACGACCCGTGTACTATGGATGTCTGCGAGCCGAGTAGTGGGGTCTGCCACCAGACGGTTGTGTCGTGTGACGATCAGGACCCGTGCACATCCGACTACTGTGATCCAACCGCATCGGTCGATGAACAATGCAAGCATCTACCCATCGCTCCGGGAGTATGTGGCTCAGTGTGCGAACAACCCTCGGATTGTGGTGATGGAAATCCCTGCACTCTGGATGGATGTGGTTTAGATGGATGCACGAACGAGCCACCCGACTGTGATGATGGAGAAAGTTGCACTGTAGATACCTGTGATCCGCTTTCGGGTGAATGTACGCATGAGATCCTTCCTAATTGCTTTGTGGGATGTACTCAGGATTCGCATTGCGATGACGGTAAGGTCTGTACGACTGACGTATGCACTTTGGGGCAATGTGAATCTACCGCAGACCCGAGCTGTGTACCGTGCAGCGGGCTGGCTGATTGCGCCAATGAGAATCTCTGCGTGGTGGTGTTGTGCGAGCTCGCAGAGGGGCAAATCGAGGGTGAGTGCACTACCAGTTCTCGAACATGCTACGACGGTGTAAATTGTACATTTGATACGTGTGACCCCAACGTTGGGTGCGTTTTCAAAACGCTAGCTGGCTGCGAGGTCGGCTGTGATGATGATGCGGATTGTGATGATGGGAATCTCTGTACCGACGATGTCTGTGAGCTGGATGAAAGCGCTTGCTCTAATACGCTAATCGCATGCAACGACGGTGACCCTTGTACCTTGGATGCCTGTACCCCGGACACAGGAACGTGTGCATCACTTCCATGGCCAGCCTGTGACGATGAGGGTGGTGATTGTGCAGATGATACGAAGTGTCAATCGGTCAGTAATGCATGTCTATCGGGTTATTGCGCAGGGCCGGACGATGACAAACGTTGTATTTTCGAGCCAGTCCTCTGCAATGACGCCAATAGTTGTACTACCGACGTCTGCGAGAGTGAGGGTGCAGGCTGTGTGTTCATACAGGAGTCCTCTGGGTGCATCCCTGGCGACTGCGAAACAGCGGCGGACTGTGATGTAGGTGATCTTTGTGCTGTTGCGGCCTGTGTAGACGGACTCTGCGCTCCCACATGCATTGATGACTTCGATTGTGATGATAGCGACGCAAATACCTTAGATAGCTGCCTCTCCGATGGTCGTTGCATTCATGTGCCAGGCGTACCCTGTACTTTTGATGCGGATTGCTGGGACGAGAATGCTTGTACTCGCGAGACATGTGACATGGGGACGTGTCGGAGTCGTCCTATTCAGTGCGATGATGGGAGGTTATGTACGAAAGCCCTTGCGCCATGCGCAGGCGAACCCGATGCAATCACTACTGCACGTGCACTTTTGGGATGTAATACGGAGATTGGGCAAGTTCCAGCGTGTGATCCAACGGCGGGGTGTTATCGACTACCGGCCTTGAACTGTGGGCAATCCTGGATCCCTGGTGAGGAACCATTGCAGTATGAATGTACGACCGATGCCGACTGCTCTACCGAACAGCCGTGCCAGCCTGGGTCCTGCATCGATGGGTATTGCACCGTTGAGATCATTCAATGTACCCCGTCCGGTCCTGATGTGATGGCGTATTGTAATCCGTCGAATGGTGCGTGCGAAGAGCTACCGCAACCCGGATGGGCTGGCTGCGACGAAGACAGCGACTGTAGATTTGTAGATGGCTTTCCTGATGTTGGGCTGGACCATTGCTCACTCGGTTATTGTGACGTGCATGCGCTGGAGCCAGGATGCTTTTTTGTTCAGCGGCACTGTGATGATCAGAACCCATGTACTGCGGATAGTTGCGACCCCGCGATCGGCTGCGTATTTACCCCTGTGGCTGACTGCAATGGCTGTTCGACTGCTGCTGAGTGCGACGACCTAAATGATTGCACGGTCGACGCATGCGACAATTTTCAATGCGTCTATACCCAGGTGGATGGATGCGACTCGTGTCAGAACTTCACGTGCAACGTCGTAGGTGGTGCGTTCGAGTGCAGCTGTCTAGCAACGGCGGCATTTCAGTGCCCGATACCGTACTGCCAGTCGGATGCTGAGTGCAGCGATGGTTTAACATGTACCGTAGACGAGTGCTTACCAACCGGCATCTGTACGCATACTCCGGTGGATTGTGTCTTTGATAGCGGCTGTGTGTTTTCTGCAGGCGAATGTTTCGAAGGGTTTGGTTGCGTCAGCCTTGCGGATACAGAGTGCACACAAGACTGTGAGACGGCCCTTGATTGTGAGACCAAGGATCTGTGCGCGCCAGCGGACTGTATTTCCGGAAGTTGCTCAGTGCAACCTGTCGTCTGCGATGATAGCGACCCGTGCACGACGGACCTCTGCATGCCGACTACAGGGAGTTGTATCTTTGTCGCAAGCCCAGGTTGTGCCAGTCAGCTCTGCGATACGTCGGATGCAGAGGCTTGTGCGTATGTTGGCTCCCCAGAGTGTACTCCTGCAGCGTGTATCGATGGCACGTGTACTCTCGTGAACGTTACCTGCGATGACCACAATCCCTGTACGACGGATACCTGTGATGCGCTCACCGGACAATGCGCATTCTCACACATTGTGGATTGCGCTGGGTGTGTGTCTGCCACGGACTGTAGCGATGGGAATGCATGCACTCTCGATAGCTGCAGCGATGGGACGTGCGATTTCACGCTGATCGATGACTGCTTACCGTGCGTGGCAGACACGGATTGTCCAATATCCAGTGACGCGTGCGCGCCCATCAGTTGTGACGGTCTTACCAGCAAATGTGTCACTACAGTGATGCCAGACTGTGAGGTATGCGATGCAACTGAAACGCTACTTGGGCAGGCCGAACAGTGCAATGATGGCAATGACTGTACGGTTGATTCGTGCGACGACACGACCAACATGTGTGTGCACTTGCCTGATGAAGCGCTGCCGGGATGTGCACCGGTCTTTTGTGAGAGCAGTTGGACTTGCGCTCAGGAGAGCGACTGTCGAGTCGTATTCTGTGACTTCACGCTGTCGGAACCTGCGTGTGACCATAATGCTGCCGACGCGACGCTCTTTCCGGAGTGCCCGGTGACATGCAGCGTGGACCTGGACTGCTTTGATGGTGACCCCTGCACACTTGATCGCTGTAACAGCCTAACTCAGACTTGCAGCTGGTATACGAAAGACTGTGTCGACTCCCTTGCGTGTACAACCGACCATGTGTGTACCGATGCGGGATGTCAATTCGCTACGAACGCTGAGTGCAGTGCGTCTTGCGTATACAACAGTGATTGTGCAACTGACGATGCATGCTTCACCGGGGCGTGCATTCCCGACGGGTCCGGGGGCACACGTTGCGAAGTACAGATAAAGGCGTGCGAAGACGGAGATGTTGGAACCTTCGATTGGTGCGCTGGTGGAGTGTGCCAAAGCGTCGTCTTGCCTGATGGAGAAGTCGCAAATGCGTGTGTACACGCCGATGATTGTGGGGCCTTTTATAGTAGTGCGCTTGGGCTACCGTCAGGATGTACTACATTCCAATGCATTGATGGCTTTTGTGCGAGTACACCTGTCGTCTGCGATGACAGTAATCCGTGTACTGAAGACAGTTGCGATCCAAGTGTAGGATGTGAATTCACGGTTCAGCCAGGCTGTCTCTTAGGCTGCACCGTCGATGCGGACTGTGATGATGACGACGTACTGACTCAAGACGTGTGCAGTGACAACGCATGCCGAAATTACTTCGGAGGGGTACCGTGTACCACTGATGTCGAGTGTAAGGACGATAACGCGTGTACATACGAATACTGCAATTCGCAGAACCGCTGTGAAGGTCGTCCCATATTGTGTTGGGACGGTCTAGATTGCACAAAAGACCTTGCACCTTGCGGTGCACATCCAGCAGATATTTCGTCTGAGACGACGTACCCTGACTGGTGCGACCCTGAAAACGGTCAGCCGGTTGCCTGTGATCCGGCGGCTGGTTGCTATCAGATGCCATTGGAGACCTGCGGTGATGGGACCTCTGGCGTGACGTGTACGAGTAATCTGGATTGCTCCACTGAACAGCTATGTTGGCCTTCTATATGTGGTCCGGATGGGGTGTGCATCAGCGGGCCGTCGGTGTGTGCGGCCAGCGGTCCCGATAAGATGCCGTATTGCGAACCAACCAGTGGTCAGTGTCAGGAAAATGATGCGGATGGGTGGATTCAATGCGCTGACCATGATGATTGTCGCTTCATAGAAGACGACTTCCTTGCGGGCCGTGACCGATGCGAGATTGCGTTTTGCAACAAGTCATCGACGGACCCGCTTACTCGTCAGTGCATGTTCATCCAGCGCCACTGTGATGATTTGAATCCCTGTACTCTCGATACCTGCGAGCCAGAACAGGGGTGTGTCTTTAAGCCGATAGATGGGTGCTTAGGATGCTCAAGCGATACGGAATGCGATGACTGGAGCCCTTGCACGGTGGATTCCTGTGACAGCAGTACGAATCGATGCCAGCACATCGCGATTCCAGGGTGTAAGCGATGCACGGTCGGGACTGCACAGGTGCTTTGTAATGATGGCAATGATTGCACGAAGGATATGTGTGATGAGTCGTTAGCACCTCAGACAAATACAGCGGGCGCCTGTGTTCACGTCCCATACACACAGGATGAGAAGCCAGGGTGCTTCCAACCATGTGCAGCCGATATCGATTGTGCAGATGACGATCCATGCACCATTGACCGATGTGATCCTGATGCGTTGATCTGCACCCATGACAAACCAACGTGCATTGACGGCAATCCGTGTACGGAGGACCCACCGGGTTGTGTTCTTGAGTTCCCTGGTTGTCAGTACAACCTGAGTTCCACCTGTGGTGGTCAGGCATGCCAAAGTGATACTGAATGCGATGCTGGTAACCTGTGTATTACTGGTACGTGTGAACAAGGGAACTGCGAATTTGATCCAGTGCTGTGTGATGATTTGGACCCGGGAACATACGACACATGCGATCCTTTCACAGGCCAGTGTCTATTCACCCCCGACCCAACTGGTGGGCCTGCGACCTGCGAACCGACGCCATTCGGTGTGCCTGCTCCCGGTTGCAACGACGACAACCCTTGCACCATCGACGTTTGTGTTGGGACCGAGGGGTTGATGTGCTTCTACGTCGCTGTAGTCTGTGACGACTTTGATCCGTGCACAAGCGACACGTGTGATCCCACTGGGGTGGGGTGCGAATTTACTCCGATTGCGGGTTGTCTCGGATGTAGCGACGATGCTGATTGTGACGATGGTAATGCGTGTACGGTTGACCAGTGCGATGAGTCGCAATGCGAAAGCGAATTGCCACCGTTTGGTACACCCCCCCTTCATCCGGAGTGTGCCGAGGAGCCGTAAACCGCCGCATTCGTCGCGTCGGGACGGCTTGTCGCATCTTCCAAATTACCAGTTATCTAACGGGCCGACGTCGGTTTTGAAACCACGTTCGATAGGACGTCATAGCGTCAGTGTGTTCTTGTGGCCTACGAGTCTTGCAAGTCGCGAATTCGATAGAGCCCAGTGCTGCACCCCAGCGGGTTTCTGGGCAGTCATTGGGGTTGTAGGCCATTTCCAGAGCAGTACGTCTGTTGATGATATCGGCGACCGTTAGTGTCTGTTGCGTGCCATCGCTGCGAGTGTACATAAACGTCCGTTGTGCAGCTTCAGCCATGAGCTCGCCAGTCAGTCGATCACGGGCCGCCTCGGGAGATTCTCCGGCTGGTATGATGAATCGATTGGGGAACTGCACAACGCGCTTCGGATAGTCGATGACAGTTTGGATGGCGATGAGTAGTCGCAAGTCTCGGCTGGGGGTCGCGAAATCCTCCCATGGGCCGGACGTTTGAAATATTGCGGCGCCTTCTGGCATCTTCATCACGCGATTCGGATACTTTTCTTTCCACTGCTCACCGGCATCCACTGACTTCACGCGGCGCCGTACTTGTTCCGTGAGAGCATCTAATGCCGCGCGAAAGAACACCTTTGGGGGCATGGGCTTTGGGTTAATTAGCGCATCCATGCGCTCGTAGAATGCGTCGGGGCCAGCGTCCCATTGAGCAGTAGAAAAGTCCCCGTAGTTTTCATTTTTTGTGATCCATGAATTCGAGTAGGCACGGATACTGAGGTCGTCGCCTCTGCGTCTGCGATATACCGGACGAAACCGCTTGAAGCCCGCGCCTGGGATCGCATCTTTTTCGGCAAATAAGAACGACCCTCTCCAAAACCGTCGGCGGCCAATTGTGGCGTCAGGCTGTGCGTCGACCGCAAACAATATACCGGGTCGTTCATCGGTTTGTTGAACCCATTTTGTTATTACGAGCACGTGACCATACGGGTCGGCAAAGATGGTGCCAGGCCGCAGAGCACGCCGGGTGAGTTCGACAGGATAGTAGTCTGACTTCTCTGCATTTGGCAGTGTCCGCCCACTTGAGGAATGTACGCGCCCACCACATTCACGGCGGATGAAGTGCTCAAAGCTCGTCACTCGTAGGTCGGTAGTTGCTGGGAGAAGGTTTGTAACCAAGTCGCCACACGTGGGTGCGCGACGACTTGTGCCACGGCGGCAGGGCCTGAAGGCAAACGGCAGTCGCCACTTCCAGGCGAAATACCCTCTCAGGAAATACGGAAAATCGGCACAATCGGGGCGGAGTCGGAGACCTTTTTTCGTGTCTTCTCGCAGGTTCCAGTGGTTATGCAGAAAGTTTCTTTCTGGCTGACGCAACACGACATGTAGAGGGCGCCATGTCGGTTCTTCTTCCACCGGTACATCAAAAAGATATTCCACCCATATGCTGAAGAGATTTTCTGTATCTCTCTCCCATCGTAGTCGGCTATCCCACACAGGGTCCTCTTCTGGAGTCACTTTGGCAGCTCGGCCCGTGCGTTTGCGTACATATACGGTTTGGCATGCATGTATTTCGTTCCCTGATGCGAGTACGAAGCGCCATCTCCCATGGTCTGGTGAATCGAGACGGGCAACCCACCCGTAGGGCTCGCCGCTGGAGCGCCATGACGGTACTTCGATGATGGTGCCGTCCGGCTTTCTGGCAGAGACAGTCGCTTGAGGAAAGGGATGTTCTGACGCAATTATGACGCTTAGTGTCTGGCGTGTTTGTGCTCGCCTCGGTGAGGTAAAAATTGCAACGTCCAGACTGTCGTGACACTCCTTTTTCGACTCTGGGATAGGCGGTGCGTGGATGAGTAGTACCACCATCGAAAGCATCATATTCATGTGCCGAACACCGCCAGCGTCTGAATGCGCTCGATAAAAGCGCTTCGCTCAGTATGCCTTCCAAGCTCGAGGTCGGTAATCGCAATTCGGTCCAATCGAACGGTCTGCGCTTTACGCTCGCCACATGGTCGTCGATATTCGGATATGGATGAGATGGCCCACGGCTTGTTTTCGGTAAACCCGAGATACAGCATGATGTGCCCTTGCATGTACAGAAGGACTACTCCCGCTTTACTGGCATGCTCAATCCGTTGGAGTTTTTGTTCCTCACTCAGTCCTCGCAAGTCGACCGTCCGCACACCAGATTTTGATTGGTAGCCACTGAAGCGGGGTAGGCGAATACCAAAGCTTGCAAAGACATCCATGACAAACCGTGAGCAGTCCCGGTGACCAGCGTAACCGCCCCAACCGTAGGGCTGGCCAAGTTGGGTGATTGCCATCTGCACTACAGCCTGTCGGGTGAAGACTGGATATCCTCGTTGAAGGGGCCCTGATTTCGTAATAATGCGCGCGGATAGACCAGTCGTATCGGGCCACAAAATGGTCCATGTTGATGCGTCTTCCCCGATGATTGGGGCGGAACGGCCGAGTCGCATGACATCACTGTCATCGGTTGCTACGACTCGG
>PKDL01000175.1 GCA_002863065.1 Pseudomonadota bacterium | reverse complement strand
CATCGGTGATTCGAGCGGGAGCGTCATCCAACACCTCGAATGATACAATAGCGATATCGCTGAAGCCTTTGGGGTCGATGATTTCCATACGGACCGTCGCACGACTAGGAGCATTGTCTTCGGTAATGAACGTATGCGTGATGGTGAGGTCCCCATACTCAGTGTCCCAGATGCCATCATAGTCCCAATCCCAGCGCGCTCGCAGTACGTCTGTATCGTCATCTTCGTCGGTTGAACCAACCGCGGTCAGTGTGGCTTCAAATCCGGTTCGTTCCTGCAGCTCAGCTTTCGCAATGGGCGACTTATTACCGGTCCAATTGGTTCCTATAGATGCAAAATAGGCGCTTACTTTACCGAAGCCCCATCCTACGTTGGGCACCTCGCCCATGGTGTTCTCAGCCAATGCGCGTTGCTGTAGTTCTTGTTTTACCCGGGCAGGAGGCCAGGTCGGGTTGAGTTGGCGCATGAGCGCGACTGCTCCCGCTACATGTGGACCTGCGCCGGATGTGCCCCCAAACACCTGAAATCCGCCCTGTATTTCCGGTGAATTGGGCCAATATGCACCGGCTGGTACCGTAGGAAGCGGAGCATATGGGTCGTCTGGAGCAGTAATGTCCATACACCGGTCTCCGTCAATCCGCGGTCCTCGTGACGAGTATCCTCTGAGGGCACCAATTTCCGCTGGCGCACCGAAGCGACCGCCATATGCCCCTACTGTGATGGCGGTATTTGCGGTCGCGGGGTGGCAGATGGTGGATGTTGTGGTGCTACTAAGGAACTCAGCTCCTCGTGACCAGCCAGATATTGCGTCATTCAGGTACGCATGGAATGGAACTGCACCGCCGACATTCGACGAGAGGATCATTCGGTAATCACCAGCCGGCAGCGGCGCGTTGTCGGAATAAAAATAACAAGAGACCTGCACCATGTTCGCACTTGAAACATTCGAAGCGCACTGTCCAAAGTAGTCGCCCAGGGAGAACCCCGTACCGTATGACACCGTAACTGCGGGAGCATTTGGCGCTTCGACCACGATAGAAACCGCGTTGTCGACACCTTTCCAATAGGCGCTAAAGGACACGAACTCCGTTTGAAACGGATAGTCGCCATACCAGGTTTCTGGCACGCGAAATACGACGTCAGTACCTTCAGGTAGTGCATCACCTTCTGTGTGTTTGCCTGAGTCGGCCAAGTTCCCGGCCGGGCACACATTTGAAACACGGTCATTCCAATGCAGCTCGTCGAGTGCCACTTCAAGGTTTGAGGTGCCATCCATCGCGGTGTTTCCCCAGGAACTAAATTCGAAGAGAGCGATATCGGCACCCAGGTCTCGAGCCCATGCCAGCGCGCTGATGGTGGTAGAGTACTGATCTTCCGGGTTATTACCTGAGGGAGTGGAGTTGGACCGCGAGCCAACCATTATGATTTCTGCGTCGGGTACCACCCCGAGGTAACGAGTAAAACCCGGAGTCCCAGCAACCAGAATGCCGGCGACCGCATGACCATGGCTCTCCTCGATTTGGCCATTCACCGGTTGGCTAACGGTTAGCTCTGTTAGATTATCATCCCGGAGATAGGTGACGCCCTCAATGAGTGCTCCCACGATTTTAGAAGTACCCAGACGGAAGAGGCGTTCGTCTAGGTCGAGACGTCCGTTTCCGTTCGCATCATCCACCAGAAAAACCGGTTCTCCGAACGCGGGCCATGTGTCGTCGTAACCGTGGTCTGGTCCAAAATCTCTTCGGTTATTTCCGTTTAGGTCGAGAAATAGCCAGTCCTCTTGTGTCTTGAATTGGCCATTGGGTGCGTCGGAGTTTTCGCCCCAATTTATCAGTGACGATTCCAGAAGCTGTATGGTCTCGGTTGTCTCTGCGGTGCCGTCACCATTCATATCGATGGTGTCTACTCCGATAGTGAGTGCTGAGTCACCATCGACGTCAATCCAGCGGTATACGCCGCCATCGGCTTTGAAAAGTGATGGATGGAACGGGTCAATACCCGAGTCGATATCTACGATTATCTGGCCGGCGCCGGCACCGTCACCTTGAAGTCTGGCTTGCCCTGCTGCAGCCGGAGCTTCGATAAGACGTCGAGTGACTTCGAGCGGTGCGATGAGAGGTATAATCGGTTCAGCTTCTACCTGAATTACGCGGTTACTGTATTTCAGATCGTCCAGCGCTTCCCATTCGATATGCGCACTATAAGTGCTTCCGATATGGTCGGCGCGGCCTGTAAGTTGACTGAAACGTATACCGCATTCGCTCCATGATTGTACTTCTTCCGCAGTCAGCTCGGAAGCGAAGCGAATGGTTCCCATGAACCCTGAGGACGTAAGTACACCCGGTTGAATGAAGCGTGGGGGCGCCTCACGCCATGCATCTAGGAGCTGCACTTGCACTCCAATAATGGGTTTGGCGTGACCAGTGTTTAGCAGTCCGACGAGGAAACAGACTGCAAGTCGAGTAATAGGCGCACGGTTCATCTTCGCAGAGCATAGCAGGACCGTCATTCTCATGCTTGACCGGATCATTGGATTCTCCGTAATTCGAGTAAGCGTCTGCATGATGGACTCAACTGAATCGGTGTATTGGTAGGTACACGAGTTGCGGTAGGGGAAGGTCACCCTCTATGGTGGCAGACTATGACTGGTCCAACAGCAACACATCACACATTCTGTCGTATTTGTGAGGCACTTTGCGGTCTTGAAGTCGATGTTCGTGATGGGCAGATTACTGAAATTCGCCCCGATGCGAACCATGTGGGCACCCAGGGATTTGCCTGTGTGAAGGGCATCAAGCAGGACCGGATATACGCGTCACCCGACCGGCTAACACAGCCATTGAAACGGGTGGACGATCGCTATGAGCCAATTAGCTGGGATACCGCATTCCAGGAAATCGGCGCTAAAACCAAACAGCTGCGAACGGATCACCACCCAGACAGTATCGCCATGTACGTTGGGACTGCGGCCGGGTTCAGTGTGTTGCATCCGATATTTGCCCAGGGTTTTATGACGGGGCTCGGTTCAACCTCGATGTATTCGAGCGCTACGCAGGACTGTGCCAATAAGTTTGCTGTTGCACGCCAGTTCTACGGATTTCCTTTTACCCAACCCTTTCCGGATATCGATCGGACGGAATGCCTTATCGTGGTGGGTGCGAATCCGGCAATTAGTAAGTGGTCCTTCCTCCAGGTATCTAATCCTGTTGCACGGCTGAAGGACTTATCTAGCCGTGGCGGACGACTTTGGGTGGTGGACCCTCGCAAAACAGAAACGGCACGCGCGGCGGGCGAACATGTGTTCATTCGTCCGAATACCGATGTGTATTTTTACCTTGCATTCCTCAACCAAGTGCTTGAACGGGGTGAAGTGGCGACCGAGCACGTGGCCGAATACATGACGGGCTATGAAACACTGGAGTCTATAGCGGGCGGTTGGACGCCCGAACGAGTGGCACCAGTAACGGGTATGTCCCCTGAAGTGCTGCGCCAGATGGTTGATGACTATCTATCTGCCGATGGCGCTGCATTGTATTGTTCCACCGGGGTCAATATGGGTCAGTTTGGTAGCACCTGTTTCTGGCTCCAGGAGGTCATCAACGCCATTACGGGCAATCTAGACCGCAAGGGCGGCACGTTGGTAGGGCAGGGTATTTTCGACTTTGCAAAATTTGGAAAGCGGACAGGTACTCTCATGCGCCAAGCGAAGTCGCGAGTTGGTGGATTACCGTCTGTCAATGATGCCTTTGCAGGGGGCTTGCTGGCTGACGAGATCCTGACGCCTGGTGAGAGACAGGTCCGAGCACTCTTTGTTACCGGTGGTAACCCGTTGCTTACCATGCCCAACTCCGCCCGGCTACGTCGCGCATTTCAGGCGTTGGAGATGCTTGTTGTCGTCGATATTTTCCAAAATGAGACCGCTTCGGTAGCGGACTATGTGTTGCCGGCAACATCCCCATTTCAGCGGCCGGATTTGCCGTTCTTGTTTCCTCTATTTTTGGGAATGCAATCACGGCCCTACCTTCAAGCGACTGAAGAAGTGCTTCCTCCTCACGGTGAACAGCTCGACGAAGCATCGATTTATTATGCGTTATGCAAGGCAACCGGAGTGGGGTTATTTGGGAGCCGGTTGGCACAATCCCTGATCGGCGCTGCCTATGTGCGCAATGGGCGTGTAAACCAACGAGGCGTACTGAACACCTTGCTTCGGATCACGAGACAACCAAGCTTTCGGCAGCTGTTGAAGTCGCCACATGGTTTGGCGCAGTCAAAGGAACTAGCGGGTACCTTTCTCGGACAGCGCGTGGTTACTGATGACCACAAAGTACATCTAGCGCCCACCGTATTGGTGGATTCGCTACCGCGCGTACGCGCAGCGTTTGAAAATGAGCTGATACAGTCCCATGGCTATCGGTTGATCACTCGACGGGCAGTGACAACGCATAACTCATGGACCCACAACCTAGAAGACTTTGCTACCGGAAAGAGGATCACTAATCGCCTGTACATGCACTCCGAGGATGCAAAAGAGCTCGGCTTAGGGCGAGGTGATTTCGCGGATGTTTCGACGGATGTCGCGACGGTGAGAGTACCGGTTGATTACCTAGATGAGCTGATGCGAGGCACTGTGGCCCTGCCGCACGGATGGGGGCATCAATCTGCTTTAGGTTTGTCGGTGGCTAAGCAGACGACCGGGGTAAATGCTAACCTACTGGCGGCGGATGGTCCTGATCGGCTGGAGCCGGTATCAGGGATGGCGCATTTGACCGGTATTCCTGTCAGTATCGCGCCCGCTGCAGGTGCACATAATCCTCATGATTGGACCGGACTACCCCAGTAACAGCTGTCTTTGCCCTCGTATGATTCTATTCAAAAAATAACATCCGTTCGTTTTTGTTATTGACGCGGTAATGACGACCACGCTACGCTTTCGAAGTTAGTAAAACATGGAAGGTAGGCTGACTGTCGTAAGAATATTTCGGTGTTCGGGGCGGTTGGTTCCATCACTGTCACCAGGACGTAATTTGGGCTACACACCCGCGTTCTCTCTGTCGTAGAGGCTGAGGAATTGCAGAGTGCATTGCCCACTGTACCTCGTGGTATTCGCGTCGTATGAGGGCAGCGCTGAACCAAGGTTGTCCGTATGCTCTTACGCCTTCGCCGTGTGCAGTGAAAACGACAAATGGAGGCTGTAAGGTTCGCCTGGCAGCCGACCATGGATACATCTCGTGCCGCAGTGACCAAACCAGATGGTTTGAGCACTGCGGGACGTGATGTCCTCCAGCCAGCGTTCAGCTTCGGTTTGGTGCTGGTATCTGCAGCTCTCAAAACTCTGTCGCAGAGTTGCGCTGCTCTGGATTAGCTGTTGGATTCGGTGTTCAAGGCCGTGCTGATTGCCAGCACGGCCTTTTGTCGTTTAACTACCGGCCAGGAGCTTGGGGGAACTCGTTTAGATATCACCAAGGATGTCTTTCACGGCATCCATTGAGCTATCGAATGCCGCTTTTTCACTCTCAGTTAGTGGTATTTCGACGGGGAACACTCCTTCTCGGGTAAAAAGCGTCGGAACGCCACCGAAGATATCGGAGTATCCATATTCTCCGTTCAGGCGGGTGCACGCCGGTAAAATCTCGCGGGTATCGAGCAGGTATGCTTTGGCCATTTTGACACTAGCGATGGCAGTACTGAAGATAGCCGAGCGTCCTTGCTTCTGGATGACCGTTTTTCCTCGCATGCGAACATTCTGAGTGATTTCCGCCATCTTATCAGATGCGATGACGTCGTCGGCAGGTGTGTATGCGATGTTTGATGCACTGTAGACCGGCACCATCGTGGGTCCGTGTCCCCCCATAACGATGGTATCAACCTGAGAGGCGGGTTTGCCTGACGCTGCTGATGCTTGCGCAGTAAATCGACCTGTGTCGAGCACACCGGCTTGTCCCACAACGTGACTCGATGGGAAACCGAGATTTCGGTATGCCACTTCCACCATTGCATCGAGGGGGTTAGTCACCATGATGACCAGTGCTCCCTGCGCGACCTTTCCGAGTCGCTCGGTAATACCGGCGACGATTGGTACATTGATGCCGATGAGGTCTGCTCGAGTCTGGTCGGCACGTCGTGGTAGTCCAGCGGTGAAAATGATGGCATCACAGCCAGCTAGGTCGTCAACGTCGGACGTCAGTTTGATCGTATCTGCGGTTTGTAGAATGCCGATCGTATCCAGAATCTCTTCGTAGGCTCCAACCTGCGGTCCAGGTACACGCTCAAGCGATTCAGCGCGGTCAAACGCTACGATGTCGCAGGTAAGGTTCGGGTCCAGTACGAGTGCTTTCGCTGCTTCGATTCCAATACCACCAAATCCGATAAGACCAATCTTTGCCATCGATATTCTCCTGCTTGTCTACGTCTCGAGCCGTCACCGGCATCGTCGGTATACGCCGTTCTGGGTTGTCTCGCCACCCCACGTCGATACCGCCGGGCGGAGGGATAACAGATCGCTACGGGCGCGCTGTCAAGAGGTCAACCGACATCTCCTGATCAACTTGCTGTAATTTTTTCACAACGTATGCTGTTGGTATGCTGTCAATACTCACCATGACTTTGTTGTCGGGCCTCGTTCTGTCTAGCGCACCGGAACCCACCAGTTCTGTCACGCTTGTGAGCTTTCTGACTGAGCAAGCGACGCCTCTCTGCATTGACGGCGGCAAGACCGTCTGGGTTGAGCCGCGGTTTGAGTTGGGATTCATTCCGGTGGCTGCGAGTGCGGTACCGCTCTCTCCACTGGTAAATAAGGCAGTAATAGCTACCGGGATTCCGAATCGAACGGCGCTCTCAGTACGTGATTTCCCAGGCAATCAGGGGCCCTGCGATGTGGCGCAAATGCGATCCGATTGGGTTGTAGGTAGGGATGGGATGCGGGTACGCCGCAACGGAGGCAATCGTATGCTTACCTTCGATGTATCCGAGTTGGGGTTGTACGAGGGCCTTTCCGTCGCGGTAAACAATGAGAGAGTCACGGTTAGATTACGCTCACCTGTCGCCGGGTCACACCCAGTGCGCGCGGCCATTCATTACGAAGGGTGCATGGGTAAACCGGGGACCTTGGCTGAGGGGAAAGATGTCACTATCAGTGATGCCACAGCTACGGCAGTCTCGTTTCCTACGCGCAAAACGGAGTCTAGCGGAGTCTATCATGCGGCAGCGCTCACGCTGTCTGGAGGAGATGATAGAGTACAGTTCGACCTCGACGTCCCTTTGCGCTTTCTTCTGTCGACGCCGGCACCCGCCTGTCCCTAGTTACAGCCGTTACCTGACTGGAACCTCGTGGTTTCAGATGAACTGATGTTGGTTTCTACTTAGTAGTCTTTCTCCGCATCGAACGCGAAGGCTTGGACATCGCAGGTGCCTGAGTGGCGCTCGATACTGTTTATTGTCTCGATGTTGGACGTCTCCGAGACACCGGCCGAAAAGGCCATCGTAGATTCGACAAAAAGCAGGGCTTCGCACATCTCTTGATCGCCAATCCCCCACACGATGACTTCGTCTCTTGGATTATTAAAACCGCAATTGAAGCTCAGCCCAGTCGCACCTTTTAGGTCAATAGGTGGGTCAAAAACATATCCGAGGGGCTCTGCCGCATAGCCGCCATGGTCGACAAGTTTCATTCCATCATTCGGCCCGCCCACCACTGTCACTTCGAATGATTCCCCGAGCGCATGGTAATGCGGCAAGATGTAGTGGATCTTCATGTCTAGCGGTGTCTTGAACATGGATTGGTGGGCCGCTTCCAGATCGCATGTGGCACCGGCAGTCGAGCGGGAAACCGGAGGAATCGCAAGGGCGGTGTAGATCAGCTGCGCCGGAGTCAATGGGGTCCTAATCTCGTCGGCACCCAAGGCATGCAGTGTCATACGTAGACCAGTCGAAACGCTTTCTGGCGTGTAATTCAGTAAGTGTGTTGCCCCGATGATTCGAGACCGCGCCGGGATCTTGATGACCGCACCGTCCTGGAATTTTTGCAGTTCGAATTGCACCTGCGTGGATTGGGCGTAAATGACGCCACCAGCTAAGGCAGCGCCGATTTCGCTGAAGCCCTCATCGTAGCAATTCACCCAAGGCTCAGTGGTCCAGCCTTCGTAGTCCTCTGGTACAAAGAACCAATTGCTATGGTGGTAATAGCCATCATTTTCCAGTTCAACTGCGTTGATGTATAGCGGTTCATCATTATCCAAGATCCAGGTCTGGCAGAGTGACCCGATCTCCTGTGCCGCCTCAAGCTGCTGAATCCCGAAATCGTGGGACATGCTCGTTCCTGGCAGGGCAGTACATGCAGCCAATTCCCCGGTTGCATACTGCCCTTTTCCGCATGCTGCACAGGCGGCTTCTCCATCGGTCACTGAGCATCCTTGGTTTCGCGCAAGACATGTCGCAGCAATATCGGCGCATTCGGCATCGGAGTTTGCTGCCGCTTCGATAGCGTCTCCGTCACTGGAATCGCAGCCGAGGGATAACGTGATAAGAATGCAGGCGATGATAAGTGGGTGAATTCGTGCTTTACGTATCATTCGTACTCCAACGGGTCGCAGTATGCGCACCCTCATCGTTCATACTACATCAAGAACACAGACGCATGGGTTAGGCGATGGCTTGGAGCATTGAATGCGGATTTTGATGGTCGATTGGTCAGGGCGAAAAACGCGGCCTGAGCGGGCAATTGCTTTAGCTGAGGTGCAGCATGGCCATCTGCTTCGGGTAGAAAAAGGTCGAAACCGCGAGCAGGTGCTAGCCGAGCTACTGGCGATGATTGCGGATGGTCAAAAGACCTTTATAGGTCTGGACTTCGCATTTTCCCTGCCTGCATGGTTTTTGGAGCAACGTGATTGGACTGTCGATGAGCTATGGTCTGCTGAAACAGAGGTCTGGTTGAGGGAATGCACTCCCCCGTTCTGGGGGCGACCTGGCGTTCGCAAGCCAGCGGGTGATGATGATTTCCACTACCGCAAAACAGATCAACAGGTGTCCATCAATGGGATACGTCCCAAATCAGTGTTTCAGATTGGTGGTGCCGGTTCCGTAGGCTCCGGTTCGTTACGAGGTTTTTGGATATTGCCCCTCCTGCGGCAAGCGGGCTCTGCAATCTGGCCCTTTGATGGCGTGAAACACGTCACAGCGGCCGAGGTGTATCCCAGAGCCTTCACGGGATCAGTCGTGAAGGGCGCGGCGAATTCTCGAGCACAGCACCTCTTGGCGTGTCGGGACGTCACGCGGAGTGATGACGTGAACCAGCAGATGATCGATGATGAGGATTGTTTCGACGCGGGTTGCACAGCGATGGGCTTGTGGGCGCAGCGGGAGCAG
>PKDL01000013.1 GCA_002863065.1 Pseudomonadota bacterium | reverse complement strand
AGTGCTTCCATGGTTGAGCCCTTCCGTATGGATTCATCATGGGAAAAAGTGGCGGTTTCTTTCCTGCTTATTCGGACCTCGAATTCTACGATCTCCTGATCAAAATAACCGGCATCTTGCGCCTGAGCGGCGCGCAGCTGACGTTCTAGCGCGAATGCATCCTGGTCATCTCGCCCGATATTCCAACGCGCAGCGATGTTCTCTGCGGTGATACCCATACTTTCTAATGGGAATCGTTCGGCCAAGCGCGGGTTTTTGAACCGCCACCCCAACGATGTGTCATACATCGTCTGCGTGCCACGCGGTTTACCTGCTACTGGTTTTGCCATCGACCAGGGTGAGCGCGTCATATGCTCGACGCCGCCGGCCACGACCATATCGGCGTCGCCGCATTTAATCAGACGAGCCGCCTGGTTGACCGCCTCAAGGCTAGAGCCGCACAGTCGGTTGACGGTTACGCCAGGGACGCTATTCGGCCAGCCGGCAAGCAGTAGCGCCATGCGTGCAACATTGCGGTTGTCTTCACCCGCCTGGTTTGCGCACCCATAAATAACCTCATCCACGGCAGCCGGGTCTATTCCTGTGCGCGCTACCAGTGCAGCAAGAGGTATCGCTGCCAAGTCATCACAGCGCACTTGAGTCAGCGAGCCATAATAGCGGCCGACGGGTGTTCGTACTGCGTCGCAGATGAACACATCTTTCATGGTTGTTTCTCGGCTGGAAGTGGCCGTTTCACTTTCTTGAGGGTCGTACGCTTGATCTCGGTGGTTTCAACAACGAGGGGAACCCAGGTAACTTTCGATACAATTTCGGTAATTATACCTGTGCGTTTTCCTTCCTCTGCCGTGAGGAACCATCCGTTTTGCGCCTTTTCAGCCAGTTTGTCGGCATCCATATCCAACCGGGCAGCCGTGGCTTCCCAAACGCGTTCCACATAGGCGTCTGCAGCAGCTTTGGGTAGTGGCGGATTGTCTTTCATCTGCTTTGCAGAGGTGTACTCCAGTTTCGAGAACAAGACTGATGCATTGCGAAATGCATATCGTTTTTCACAAAACGCTGCGACGATTGCGCCGACTCCAAACGCTTCAGGCTGGATTACCGCGTAAACCGGTGCATCCACCGCGGAAATAGCATCCGCAACAATCATCGCTGCCGGGGCGAATCCGGCTCGGGTGCTGATGACCAAGAGAATCGGTTCACTACCTGTTGAATTCAGCTTGAATAGTTTCTGGGAGACCTTCCGCGCGGCGTTCATTGTCAAATCCTTATCCAGTTGGACTTGTCTCTGCGTGAATTCAAGCGCGGAAGCAGATGTGGTAATGCCGACTAGCATAGCGATAATGAACAACAGGGCTATTCGAAAACGTATCATTACAGGGTGTCCTCCTAACACGGGACGGAATAGTAGCAGGTCGTTGGGCACACGCGCATCCGTCCATAGCAGCAAAGGTCAGAATCAGTACAAATTTTGATGGAGGCTCCTTCTATATGAAAGGTGTCGATGTCTTGACAGGAGTGCTGGGCGGGTCGACCATCAGATGTCATATCTGACCTCTTTGGAGAGTCTGCTTGGGTATCTTGTCTGAACTATCTCGTCATTTCTTAGCGCTATGCCTGTGTCTTATCACCGGGTTCATTTTGCTAGGATGTTCCAAACCAGAACTCACGTTTGAAGAGCCTCCCGGAGCTCCGGGGGAGTTCTGCGTTACGGCTCAGGACTGTGCGGCGCCATTGAGATGCAACAATAACCGTTGTTGTGGTGATGCTGCATGCGACCAACGCTGTGCATCAGCTGCCGAAAAACTTGGGCTAAGTGCATCACATGGCGGAGGGGCTGATCGGATACGACGCTGTTTGGCACGGTGTTGTGCGAAAGCACAATAAAACAGCATACAGTTGCTGTTGCTAGACACAGCACCTACGTTCTGTCGTGCGAACTGAGCGCTGTAGATTTTACCCTTCGTAGTCCTTTCCATCGAATACCTGAGTGCTTCCTTTGTTCCGATTGCGTCGGGACGGCTCTCGCTTGCCATCAGGTTTGGGCGTCGACGATTCTCCAGCATCCGGTGGTAGGTACCACTGGGGACTGTCTCGACGTTGACGCATTTGTTCATCCCCGGTATTCGGCGCATACCAGCGCTCCTGCCCGTCGGGGCGGCGACCTGGCGCATATGGGTGGTTGGTGGGAATGTTGCTCACCGGATCTTCTTGCTGCGCGGGTTGCGGGTTCGGTCCAGCGGTCTTCATTCGAGGTACAGGTGCTGCGCCTCGCGCGCTCATTGGAGGCACGGTGATGGCGTTTTTGCGCTTGCTAGATGGTGACGCAGGACTAGGCCGCCGTAGTGACTTGGCGCTTGGTGGGGACTGTTTGGGCACCTCATCGCCACGAGCCGCAATGATTGGCTTTGCGGTGTTGCGACGTCTTTTCGGTTGATCTGAACCAGGAGGCAAGTACCACGGTCCGTTAGGGTCTAAGATGTCTCCGGACATTCGTGTCTGTAGCTCGCTACGTGCTGCGAATGACCGTTTTTTGTTTTTCTGACCATCCACTTGGTGCGGTTGTAGCTTTGGGAGGGGCGCCGGACCTTCATGTCCGCGACGCATGGTGCGGTCGTTGTTTCGGGTTGACGCCTGATACGGAGGCGCACTGGTGCGGGGTGAAGACGGTGTCTGAAAAATACCCGTTTCTAGACCTGCTCTGATGCTTTGGCTGGCTATTTTGCTACGTGCGGCTGGCTTTGAGCTGTCATTCCCAGCGGAACGGGTAACCGTTGCAGGGCGCGACGACCAGGATTGTCGGCGTCTGCGGTCACCCTTTCGTGGCGTCTTTGCATTAGCTTGCTCTGCCTTTAGTGCGGCCCTCTCTGGGAATCCGATGACTTCGGAAGGATAGCGTTGGTAAGGGTTCCGTGACCGCAGCTGGTCGGGAGGCCCATGATGTGCGCTGTCGGTCCTGAGAGCTCGTAGCTGTTCGACCCTCTCGTATGCGAAGCGCGCAGCTTCTTGGCCCGAAGGGTTACCAAACGGACGTGACCGAAACTCTATTTCGATACCCCCAAGGGTAATGGTGTCTTTATCCTGCAATGCATGTCTGGCGTCGATCGCTTCCGCATTGACCGACGTTTCACGTTCACTGCTTGCATTGAGCACAAACCAACCATCAATGCAGTAGTTTTCGATGACTGCGTGCACTGGCGATAACGTGGGGTCGTCGATAATGATATCGCCTTTTTCGCGGCCGATTACGATGGTCGATTTCGACGTCCAGAACCCCATCGGTGGTTCTCCACCGCGGCGGATGAGCAGGTGAACTGTCACTGGAGATGATGCGTACTCCCGGGCGAACAACATCCGTACATCCCCGACATCAATCCAGTCGCCATTTTCTAACTCATGCCCCTCATCGATTTCTTCGCCGTTGATGCGGACGTCCGAACCTTCGATGGCTCGTAGCGTATAGACGTCATTCGCTTTGGAAATTCGTGCATGCTCGCTTACGACCGAAGCGTCTCGGATAACGATGTCATTACTTCGGTCAGACCCAATTAGTGTCAGGTCTTTGGTGAATTGACAGCGGTAGACTCTTCGTTTCGCGGTGAGAAACAAAAAGGCACGGGGGTCCATAATTTCGTCCTCCAGCCATAGCAGCTTACCAAGTAACCGAGATGACCGCACTGTAACTTGATTTATGCCACGACTTTGCCCCGTCAAAAAAAGGTGGCAGTATGCGGATATGCTTTACCGCAGGCATGCTTCCATTATTGTCTCAATCGCCGTTGTATCGGTCTTGCTTTGGGCCACACCTGCGCCCGCGACGTGAGGGTTGTGAACTAATCCGAACCTGCCGGTCGGCGGGGCAATGATCGATATTACCGGAGGCTCTCTCCAAGTGGGTTGGAGCCGTCTTAGCATCCTGCACGTATACGCTCGTTTCGACCAGGAAGTGACGGGCTCGTCCGTGCGGGATGCGGACCAGTCGATTGAGGCGCAGATTGTGCTCTTAGGCGTCAACTATGCCTTTGGCTCCGGAATTGAGGGAAGGATTGTTGTCCCTGCAGGACAAGTGGTGCATCAGACGCCCGACGAAGACCAAAGCCTGAGTGGTTTTGGTGATATCGATCTGCAAGTGACCTATCGGCTGTCTGAATTGTGGTTGGGAACGGAATGGGCACCACGGGTCACGTTGGGCACAGGGCTGCGGCTACCAACTGGAGTGGCGGGGCGTACCGGCTCCGATGTTGCGGAAGCTGAGATTGCACAGGCAACGGGTGAAAATATCGTGCCGCCGACGCTGTTGGCTTTGGGAAGCGGTGCCTTCGGTTTGACTGGTAATTTGACGATCAGTCAACCGATACATCCTGCGGTGATCCTCAATATACCGTTCCGGTTTCGTCTTCCACTCACGTACAATAACACCGGTGTCCGGTTTGGCTTTGGATTCGATTATGGAATTGGATTTAGTTTTCGCCTGGGAGGTGGAGTCTCCTTGACCACAGATGTTAGCGGTCGCTTTCTCGATCGCGCACGAGAACGGGAAAAAGGTGAGGTTCTTCAGTCGGGTGGTCAGTGGTTCGCAGCCGAAGTAGGTCTTAGTTGGGCCGCTACCGAGCGCCTGGCGATCGGGTTGCGAGCACGGGTACCGTTTTACCAAGTGGTCAATGGTACGCAGCTGACGGAAAGAGTCTCGGTGTATAGCGTACTTGCTTGGCGCTTCGGGAATGAGAGGAGCCTCGCGTCAACGGTATCCATAGCGCCGTATCTTGAGTCACCGGAAGGTGTAGACGATTTAGCGAAAGGTGGAGAGGCATTCGATGCGATGACGGCGGCTATTCCCGGTAAGGTCACAATTGTGGACTTTTGGGGAGAGTGGTGTGAGTTCTGCAAAAATAACACGGCGGATTTGATTACGTTTCAAAAGCAATATCCTGCATCTGTAGCTTTACGTCGGGTTGAGGTTCCTGATTTTGATTCGCCAGTTGCTACAACCAATCTTGCCGGTATAGCAGGGCTCCCGCATGTTTGGATTTTTGATCGAAAGGGGGTCCGGCGGCATGTGATAGCGAACCGTACAGACTGTGAGAGAATCCCAGAATTCGTGAAAGCGCTTCTAGCGGAGTAGCGTCACACCCGCTACCTCACTATGGCATCCACATGCGGTCTATACTCAGATGGGCCTCCGTAGCGTTCGAATCTAGCCGAATGGTGCCATAGCGGTCTCCATATTGCGGCACATGGCTACTGCAGTATGGTTCGCTAAAGAGCACAAGATTACGGGCCCATATGCTGTTAGGTACAGTCAATTTAAGTTCTGTTTCCCCATGCCAGAAGAGCACATGGCCGCCAGCAAGAACCAAAGTCTCGATGCGGTTCATGTCGTGGTTTTGGTGGCCGAACAAAAGCCAACCGCAGTGGACTTCTTCTTCACCAGTATCCACGGTAAGTTGTATTTCGCGAGTCCCTACAATGTCTTCAGGGTAGTTGGTTGCTATGAGCAGGGCTTCCCCATCTTCCTCTTGGCCGCCGTATCTCAAGATACGCATCCCGGGGAGAGGGGCGCCCTTTTTCGTGACTGAAATACTCTTTGCCCATGGCCGCCACGGATTAATCCAAAACGTAAAGTCCTGCAGGGTGTTGCTTGGTTCTAGCGCAGCCACATCGACGGAGTAGGCTCCCTTGGAACGAGTAACCTTCACCTGAATTCGTGTGGCTTTCAGTTGAAGTGTCACCGTATGCAGGCTGACTCCTGTTCGGACTGGGGTATCGCGGTCGCGTCGCAGGGAGCCTATTACTTCAAAGTCATATGTCCTCGGTGCAGTTTCCGCGTAGCCGGTCAGTATTCCGACCCGTCCGCTTGCATAGGTTGATGGAGCGTTTGGAATAGCTGTTGTGTGGGTATCGCCGGTAAGACTACCGGTGAATTGCTCGAATACTATGGAGCGCATCACGGGAATTCTGGGTAGCGGGCGAAACCGTGTAAGTTCCTTGCCAAGCGCATTCACGCCTCGGTCAGCGGCTGGTTCTTCAGGCCAATGCGTGGCGTCGAGACCACGCATATCGACAGGAAATTCGATGCCGCGCACGGCGATGCTGGAGATGATAACGAATAAGACCACAGCAGCCCACTGGAGGACTTGGGCCTGTTTGGCCGCGCGAACCTGCTGCAGCCCAAGTGCTAGAAAGGTTCCCAGCGGGACGAATCCTGGTGCGGCGTAGCTGATTTGCTCCCAATCGAGAAGTTCAAGCCACGCCATTGCTATGTTGTGTGGCAGTAAGAACAACAGCAGTATCGCAAGGGTACGACGCGGTATCAACGTACTCCGCAGGCCATAAAGCGCAGTCGCGAAGGCGACTTGCCCGAACGACCAGGCCATCATCAAAGGTAGCCAAATAAAGGTCGGGAAAGGATGCCAAGCCGTGCGTACCGCAGTATCCGTGAAGGGATAATTGAGGGCTTTGAATGTGAATTGGAATCCCAGCCAGGTATTCTGAACCACTCGGCCATCGCTATCCGCGATGACCTTCGGGTGGGCCAGGGGATGACCTAGCATAAGGAAGTTGACGTAAAGCCAAGGTACTGCGGCTAATAGTCCACATGCTAGTGCGATCATCGCCCGTTTGATCCCGCCAGAGTTCCACATGATCGCTATGAGAGTCGCAGGCCAGAACAGTGACGAGGTATGTCGTACCCCAATCAAATGCCCAAGTACGAGACCCATCAAAACGACATGTGAGGTGTTGAGATCTTTCCGGAGGGAGAACCACAGGAGAAAGCTCACGATGGCCACGGCAAACATATTTTCGTTGACTGTGTAAGCGCACAAGTTGTGGGTGGCCAATAGCAATAGTCCGCTTGATACGGCGGCGACTCCTCGGCTCACTTTCAAGTACCGAGCGGTGGTGAATGAGCATAATGCGGTAACTACGCTGGCATGAATTACGACGGTGTACCATCCGGCGCTGCCGAGTAATGACACATGCGGTGCCATGATTGCGGCATTACCTAGACGCTGTTCGTGGAACAGCGGTGCGAGTCCATTAAACGCGTCTCGTGTGTGGTGCACGAGAACATGAACCGTATCACCGGACAAGTGGTCATATAGTGGGACGGCTGCACTCGGATCATTCGAAATGGTGTGCATGACAATGACATAGAGGCAATGTTGGAGTGTACTGAAAACGTCGCCTCCATCGAGTGCTCGGAGTGCGAAAAGGACGAAGAGAGTGCAAGCGAGCACCAAGACGGCATGCTGGACGAGGTCGGTAAGGGATACCCCGAGAGCGTGTAATGGAGCACCGCTTCCGGACCGGTTTTTCTGTTGGAGAATTACCGCGCATATTATTGATAAAGCAGTCGAGAGAATCCAGAGCAGTGGTTTATCGAGTGGAATGCCAACCGCTACGGCAATCAAGAAGTAGGTCAGGGGCGCAATGGTGAAACTACAGATCTGTGTGACGGCGAGTCGTTCGGTGGAACGTGCGTCAGGGACGAATAGTCGGCTTAGCAAGTAGCCAGGGATCCAGAGTACAGCGGTAAAGCTCGCTATCGCACTCAGGAGACCGATCACCATGGTGCCTACTTCGAATTCCACGCCCCTAGCTCCTTCGGCAGACCCGGTTGCCCGCATTGAAAGATTGAGACGACTGGCACGTCATCGACAGAAAACACGGTGACTGGAACATCTGTATTCAGACGCTTAGCTGCGGTGATACGTTCTTGGGCAAATGATTCTTGATGATGGAATACATAGAGGTCTCCTCGACGACAGGCTGTTCGTGGATCGCGCGTCCAGCGTAGGTCTTCCCGTAGTAATCCTGTCCGTTGGTACCACTGGAAAGAATCATAGGTGGTGTTGTGAAATGCGACCGATGCTCCTTTTCGTGCGTTTGCATTAATCCATTCGAGAGCCAGACGACTACCGTACCCCCAAAATTGGCGGTGCATACGTAAGTCGGCTGCTCCACGTATCCCGCCTGCTACTTCGTTATAGTAGCTCGTGCCGTAGGCTTGATAGCGAAAAGACGCATATGCGCCGCTGCTCAGTGTCAACATCAGAATGACGAAAGAAGCCGTGGTCCGCGCTATGAACTTTTGATTGCTGAAAGCCTGAAGTATCCATTCAAAGCCCAATCCTCCTACGAGCCCGAAGAATGCCACTGTTGCCATCCAATGCTTCACCCCGCCGAAGATTGGTGTGGTGGGCAGAGAGATAAGCACGATGGGAAAAAGGATACTGGTGAGAAGGAGCACCTTGAGCTCCGGGGATATATCTGTCCCCGGAGTTCGGATTAGTCGCCAAAGCCCAACTCCGCCGACAGCAAGTATCGGAACGGGGACCGTTAGAAGTGTAAGTACCCACGGATAATCCCATGGGAAGGGGGGCGCTGAGAGTATATGGCCGAAGTAGTGCTGCAGGTAATGCACATGCTTTAGGTGAAAGCTGACGTATCCCGCGAATGACTCAACAGGGTCGTACCAGAGCTGGGGCCAGCCCAGGTACAGCATGACAATGCCAATGGGCGGCATCAGGAGGAACGCACGCGGCATTGGAGGGAACGATATGTGAAAATCTAACCGGACAAGAGCCAGCAGTGTTCTTCTTACAGACTGCATCTTCGGTGGCAGCTGTTCCAAGTCGTACCCTCGAATTCGTCGCCATGCAGGTGGTACTAGCCAGGCGGCTAACAGGGGAATGGGTATGAAGAAAGCATTTAGCTTTGTTAGTAGGCCTAGGCCCCATAATACCGCGGTAATCCATGCCCAACGCGGGGAATGCAACGATCGCCAAAACGTCCAGGTGGTACCGACGATGAGGGTGGTCACGGGCATGTCGAAGCACGATAAATGTGCGTGAAAGAAATATCGTGGAATAAAGAAAAACGATAACCCAGCGAACAGCCCAGCCCATCGACCAAAAAGCTCGGTCCCAAATACGTATAAAATGGCAACGAGCATCGCTGCGAAAAACTGTCCTGGAAGCCGCATCGCGGTAATTTCATCCAAGCACTGGAATGTCCCGGATGATGCGGCTCGGCATCCGTGGATCCACGGATGAGGGCCGCGGATTGGCTGTGGTGATTTGCAACTCACCGTGAGTGCATGAATGTCTCCATCGAAGTTTAGAACTGCACGCCCCACATCACGTTCGACTACCGTCGCATTGCCCAGATTTTGGGGAGCTATCTTGGAGCTTGCCGCCTGTACCATCCGGGGGCCGTAGAGCACGACGGTGTCACCAATTGCGAAGCCATCTGACATCCCTAGGTTGGTAACGATGAGCTCCGGTCCAGCGGGCGTATTTCCGATCTGAAGACCACGATACTTGTTGGCCAACCATCGCCATGACAGCCCAAACAGCACCTTCATTAGAGGGG
>PKDL01000500.1 GCA_002863065.1 Pseudomonadota bacterium | reverse complement strand
CTCGGGGCTCGCGGTTGGAAGCACGTGCGGAAAAGGCAAATGCTTGGGCGGCATTGTAGAATGTAATGTAGAGGGTACCGCGGCAACCTGTAGTTCCAATCTCATCTCGGGCGAGCAAGAGCAATGTAATGGCATCGATGATGATTGTGATGGGGAGACCGACGAAAGCAGCGACCTCGTTCTTGCTGATGCCGGTTGTCCATCATGGGGTGTCTGCAGCGAACCCGGGGCTGTCGTCGTTTCTTGCAAATCGGACGGATGGCATTGCGAGCAAGGGCCCTCTGGTGTGTGGCAGCCGGATGGAGAGGTGCTCTGTGATGGTTTGGACAATGACTGTGATGGGCAGACCGACGAGGAGTTTGGCTACACCTCACCAAGTACTGGAGATGAAGCGGTTGTTGGTGCACCGTGCGGTATCGGCCAATGCTCAGGAGGGGTTGTTCAGTGCACTTCCGCTGGAGATGCTGCAATTTGCACTACTGCAAACCAGGCGATGCTCGAAATTTGTGATGGGCTGGACAATGACTGCGACGGCCTGACGGACGAAGGCCAGGGATTGGGAGAACTCAGTCTTGGCGCCGTCTGTCCATCCAGTGGAGAGTGCGGTCCAGGCATTGTGACCTGTAACCCCGATCTGGGCATTGCGACCTGTTCAACCGGACCGCTTGGCATCGCGAGCAAAGCGGTATCCGAGGTTTGTAATGGCTTGGATGATGACTGCGATGGGGAGACCGATGAATGGGATGATATCGTCTCAACGACCACGATGTGCGCTGGACCCGGTATTTGCGCTCAAGGCGGTGGCATTCCGATCGCTTGCAGTGATGGCGTATTGCAATGCGACCTCTCCGTCATATCAGGGGTTGAGCTGCCAAGTGAAGTGTCTTGTAATGGTATCGATGACGACTGTGATGGTGCTATTGACGAAGGACTGAAGACCGTTCCGGGTGGAGGCATTCAGACGTGGTTTGATGGTGTACCTACAGCGCGTCTTGGTGTGGCTGTATCCGGCCTATCCGATATGGCTTGGGCTTACGGTGGGACACTGGTCGATTCGTCTGATGTGATGCTCAACGACCTTTGGGTTTTGCAGACGGGAAATGGCGATTGGACCCGCCTTAATGGGTCTGGCCCTACTGTTACGAATGCGACGCTGACCGCCCTAAGCCCGACGGAACTACTTCTCGTTGGAGGGCAGTCGAACGCTGGCACGTCATACGAATCCGTGGTTCGACTGAGTGTGTCATCAACAGAATTTGTCGCCACCAATGTAGAAGCTGGCGGCCAGTTCGCTGACCGGACCGGTCACGTGGCTGTTTACAATCCAGAGGCATCATGGTTGTGGGTCTTTGGAGGAGAACCTGAAGGCACCGGTCAGGCGACGTCAGCTCTCGATTTGAGCGACCCGCAATATCCAACTTGGGTAGCTGGCGTTCCCGAGGCTCCTGGGTGGCGGTCTGGACCTGCGGCGGCTTGGGTTCCCGGTATGGAGACCGGCAGCGCCGGCCAGATGGTTGTTTTCAGTGGCGAATCAGACAGTGGCTGGGACGCGACCACCTGGGTACTTGATATCGCTGCAGGTGGGTGGATCCCACTAGAAATTAGCGGGCCCTCACCACGTCATGGGGCGTCCATGGTGTGGCATGCAGGACAAGTTTGGCTGTATGGCGGGATATCTGCAGTAGATACTGAACTCAACGATATATGGACTTTCGATCCAACAACGTACACATGGGTTTCCGTCGAATCCTATGCACCACCGGGACCTCGCTCGTACCATCAGCTCTGGAGTTCCGGCGATGAATTAGCGCTTATCGGTGGTTTATCGGGCGGAGCATTGGCGACATCTGCATGGACCGGAAACGTTCCGAGTGCGGCGTGGACACCTATATCGCTCCAGGCCACGCCGCCGGCCCGGCGAGACGCGAAATTATTCAGTGCCAATGCTGATACGTTATTGCTCGTTGGAGGAACGGGTTTAGCAGGCGAACAACTCACCGATGTATGGCAGGCAACGGTGACATCCAACGAGACTCTATGGAAGTCGCTCGGCATGGAGCTGCCAATATTACCTGGTAGCGCGGTCACGTTTGCGACTGAAGAGTCTCAACTGCTCATTCACGGCGGTGTAGGTGGTGATGGGGCTGATAAGGCAACGCTCTGGTCATGGTCTCCAATGTCGGGACCCAGTATTGCGTCGACGAATCTCCCGGTAGCCAGTCAGCATGCACTGGCTTGGGATGGAACGAACACACGTCTTCTTGGATACCACGCGGGTTTGTTGTGGAGGTGGGATAAAGCCGAAGACTCATTTGGTGCCTTGCCTACAACAGGCGAAGAACCGGGAAATGTAGTAGGCCACACCCTGCATTTAGATGGTGCAACTCAAACGCTTTATTTACTGTCTACACAGGCGGATGGCATATGGGCGATCTCATTGGAGACAGGGGCTTGGGTGAAGTTGGCATCTGCACTTGGACTCGTCGGCGGAGAGCCATCATGGGTAGTAGGGGGCCAATTGGTCTTAGGAACGAGTGTTGGTCTTGTCCAATATGGTGTCGGGGACCAACTCAATCAGCCCCTTTCAGTAAGCAATACCGTATTACTCAATGCTCACTCCGCACCGGCATATCATCCGGCATTGGGGCGTCTATTTTCGCTTGGTGGTGTCATTGAAATATCGGGGCAGACCGTTCTTCAAACGGGAGGCTGCACCCTGGCGTATGAGTGTCCTGAGTAACGCCATCTTACCACTGCGAAATTGCGCGTAATGCGTCTTCATGGGTACGTGGGTCGCCTGCGGCGACTACACGACCATCCCATTGTTCCGTGAGCGGTATAGGATGCCCCGCCCAATCCGTAATCACTCCCCCTGCTGCAGTAATAATAGGGATAATCGCAGCGATATCATATGCCTGCAGTCCAGCTTCAACCACCAAATCCATACAGCCCATAGCGACCAGCATGTAGGCATAGGCGTCGGCACTGAAGCGTGCCACCCTTGCGCGTCTGGCGAGTTGGTCAAAACCATGTGATTCTAGCTCGGAAAACATCACCCCGGGTCGTGGGTCAGTTGCACTGATTGTCGCGTACTCTAGTGATGCACACGGTCTGCAGGAAAGTGGTATCGGTCCTGAACATGCGGAGACATTTGTTCGGGTCCAGTATGCCCCCAAAGATGACCCGTACCATCTCTCTCCCACAAACGGTTGATCAATGAGCCCCAGTATAGGTTGACCGCCTTCTGCTAAACCCAGGAGTGTGGTCCAGGTGGGTAAGCCAGAGATAAAGGAGCGCGTCCCATCGATTGGGTCGAGTATCCAGCGATACTTCGCCTTGGGTCGCAGTACGCCGAACTCTTCGCCGAGTAATCCAAATTCAGGATACTTACTCTCCAGAACGTCTCGTATGGACTGTTCGGCACCCTTATCAGCGACAGTAACTGGGTCGTAGAGGGCACTTCCCGCGGAGTCTCCGCTTTTTGCAGTCACGGATAAGGTGCCAGCTCTGAATCGTGGCAGCGTTTCTTGTTGGGCTAGATCAAGGAGATGGTGCGCAAGCGAGAGCCAGCGGTTTAGCTCATCAGAGTTCTCATGCATATCGGCAGAACCTTACGCGGGTTATAAGCGTCTAGAGACTGCTCAAGTCGCCTTTCTGGATATTGGCAAAGTACATTTCCAGCGATTCGCGGGCGAGATAGCTCGATTTGATACGCCATGGACCAATATTCACGATAAGCGCAGCAATGGCGATGCGAGGGTTTTTTGCCGGCGCAAACCCTATGAACCATGAGAAGAAGTGGCGCTCCCCACCTTGCCCGCGGGCAGACAAGCTACCGGTCTTTCCTGCCACATCGATTCCATGCAAGGAGCGAGATCGCTTACGGAAATAGGGCCCAGCGGTTCCTGATACGGTAGTATTCACCATCATTCCCGCTAGCGTACGTGCTGTCTTTTCGGTAATTGCTCGTCCCATTGGCCGAGGGACGAACTCCATCGAAGTTTCGCCGTCCTCCCGGTATTTTTCCACCATTTGTGGCTCTACCATCACTCCACCGTTTCCGACGGTCGCGGCTATTATCGCTCCATGCATCGGGGAAAGTTGGCTGTGATAGAAGCCAGCTGCCGTTTTTGCAAAGGCAAAGTCATCGCGGGGAATGCTGGTATCGCTAACTTCGATCGGGAGTGCAAACGGTAGTTGACGGTCGAATCCAAACCGGCGGGCGTACGCTTCAAGGATACCCGGCTTCAGGTTTTTCGTGGCCATTCTCGCAAACACAGCATTGGTCGATTTGCCGAGCGCCTTCGAGAGCGAATGACACGTGCCCTTACCTGCTTTGGGAGCCTCGAGGTGAACTTTACGTAAACCGCGCCGACCACCATCTCCACGAAAGCAAACCTCTTTTTCGGGGTTCACATGCGCGTGCTCAAGTAGCGCCGCGGATGTAATGACCTTGAACACGCTCGCTGCGGGGGGATTTGCCAGCAACGGCAACGTGGTCAGAGAGGGTTCCCGAGTGGAATGAGATGCATAGGCTAAAACACGACCAGTAGACGGCTCAAGTGCGACTAACGCTCCGTATGGAACCTCAGCCTGCTGCATGATTTCCATGGCGCGGTCCTGAAGGGTGGGTACGATCGTGAGTTCAGCAGATCGACCGTCTCCAAGACTTTGGATGAGTTTTCCTTTTTTCCGTTTTGCTTCATTTGGATCCAGCATGTCTACCGGAATAGCTTGCTGAGCGGCAGAGTTCGGAATCCCGGTGTCAGCAACAGTACTGCGCGTGTTCTTATGACCATCTGCTGTTGCGGATGCAGAGATATCGTTTAGGTTGACCGGGCCCTCCGGGACCGAGTTGAGCGACGTAGCTAAGAGCCGGTTTTGGGCGGTCTGCCTTTGCGGAGGCGGTGTATCTCGAGGCGGTGGCGTTTCATACCAAAGAAGCCAAGCCACGATTAGTCCAGTGACGAGTCCTGCTGCGCCGGAATACCAAGTGCCGCGCCCATTCAGGCTCAATTCCATAGTTCATTCCCCCCAATGTTGCGCACAGCCTGCTTTCTGACTCGCTTGGTGTCACAGGTGGCGCGCACTCGTCATGCCTCTGCTTGCAATCATGCGCTGTGACGTTGTCAGACGAGCTCGTATGCACCGTATAAAGCGGGAAGATATCAGCCTCGATCGCAATCGCAAGAAAACGATGTGCTGCGCCTGGATCATTCATGCGATGGTCGATTTCATCGAGTCTGGGGGTAATAGGGAACACGAAAAGTTCGATTCGGTTTCTACTGAGCTTTTGTCGTTGTGCTCAAGCCCTGATACACACGCAGTGTGCAAAAGCTGGATTCATCAGAGCAACAAGCGGACGGTCAAAGCGTAAAAGAGCGCTTATTAGATACACTGTCTTCTTTACGTGTAGCTGTGGAGTGGATCGATCCAGATGGACAGGTCGTATCCTGGTCCGGGAATGAATTACTTGGATATGCAGGGCAGCAATTGGCGCGCCTGAAGCATGCAGGCTTGGTAGCTGGTGACCGAGTGGTGACGCTCGCTAGTGCGTCTCCTGAGTGGCTTGCATTAGATCTTGCGCTGTTGCACGGCGGCTTTGTCTCTGTCCCGATGCATCCGGATACAATGTCGGCGACTTGTCTGGATATTTTACGTGAGGCGAATGCTAAATTGGTGGCAGTAGGTGATACGCACCAAGCGGCGCGGATTTTCACCATTCTAGATGAATTGGAAACCCTTCCGAAGGTTGTCGGTCTTCAATCGATAGCAATTGAGGGCGACAGCATTGAGTGCTGGAATGTGCATGACTCCAATGAGGTTATGGATCTGCCGCCGGAGTCCACGTCGATACATCCTGCAGCACTTTATGTTCGGCCACATCGAACCGAGGAAATACGAGAAGTAGGGCGTGACGAAGTCTTGTGTTCACCGACGAGTCGGGCAGCCCTATTTTCTGTGGTCGATTGGCTCGTAAAATTACGCGTATTTGGATCTGGGAAGAGGTTTTGTACTACGGAGCCTGTATCGTCACCCTCCACGCGAAGTACGCTATATGCGGCATTTTCAGCAGGTGCAACGGTAGCAATTAGTGGTCGTGCCGATATTTCTACTTCGGCAACCAAACATACGTTGTATCGTCTATCTCCCGATGTGATTTTATCGCATCCGCGCTTTCTAGAAGATTTACATACGGAATGGGCAGAGCGAGCGTCTCGTGCCGGCGGACTACCTGAGCTTTTGTACGATGAAACCCTGCGTACGGGAGCAGAGCTAACCGAGTCACGTCAGCGTTCCCGCGGCAGTGATGTGTTGGCGAGGCTCCGGTTCGCAGTTACTCGGCGGTTTGTTGGTAAGCGAGTGCGAGAACAGTTGGGAGGTAGGTTAGAACGCGTCATCTTGACTCCAGGCGCGTTAGCGCAGCATGTCGTTCGATTCTATTTTGGGGTTGGCATTCGATTGATAGAGGCCTTCGGAGTTGCAAGCGGTGCTGGAATTACGCACATCAACTCACCAACCGAAGACCGTTATGGTGAGGGTATATCTGCCCTACCGGGAGTGCGAGTCCAGCTATCTGACGAACAGCAGATTGAACTAGCTGGCGGCCATCTGCCGACGAGTGGGGACTGGACGCCATCGGGATTTATGGGACAGTTGGCCGATGGTGAACCATTAGTGCACGGGCCTATGAATTCGATAATACGGGTCATTGGTGGCAAGGCGGTATCTGCGAATCGTATTGAAGCACGCTTGACCGCAAGCCCCTATGTTTGGCGTGCTATGGTCGTTGGAGACCAGCGTGATTTTCTGAGTGCCCTCATCGTGCTAAACGTCGACAGCGTCTCGCGTTGGTTGAGAGAGCACGGCATTATCAGCCATGAAGAGTCTGAACTGGCCCGGCACCCCCTTGTATATTCACTTATTGAAGCGGTCGTAAACGAGGTAAATGATTCTCTGCCGAGTTACGAGACTATCCGCAAACTAGCTATCCTCGAGCGGGATTTCACCAAAGAACTTGGCGAAATGACCGCAGCGATGGAGCTTCGTCGAAGCGTGATTACCGCGCGTCACCAGCTCCTCGTGGACTCATTCTATCGGGAGCAATACTGACGTGGCATCCTTGGCAGACCAAAATTCTTCGCGCTCGAATCAGCTGCCAGGCCTGGATGGGCAAGGCGCATTGATCGTTATCCCTACCTACAATGAAAAAGATAACCTTGAGCGACTCGTTGCCGCGATCTTCGAGGTCGTACCACGGGTTAATATCCTCATTGTTGATGACAACAGTCCAGACGGGACGGGAGATATCGCGGATCGACTCGCAAAAGACGATGAGCGAGTAAACGCCACACATCGTACCGGGAAACTAGGCCTTGGAACGGCCTACCTTCATGGATTTCGATGGTCGCTTGAGCACGAGTACTCCGCTGTTTTCGAAATGGACGCAGACTTTAGCCATCAACCTCGTTTCTTGCCCGATTTTCTGCAATCGTTGCAGACACACGATTTGGTGTTGGGTTGTCGATATATGGAGGGCGGTGGGACCGAGAATTGGCATTGGACGCGCCAATTCATTAGCCGTGGTGGCAATACGTACGCACGTATGGTTCTCGGCTTGCCGTTTTCAGACTTGACAGGCGGCTTTAAGTGCTTCCGTACCGATGTCCTCAAAGCGCTCGACTTCGACGGAATCCAACAGGTTGGATATGGATTCCAAATCGAGCTGACATGGCGAACTCACCAGGCAGGCTTTCGTATTGGTCAGGTTCCGATTGTGTTTCCTGACCGTACAGCTGGTCAATCAAAGATGAGTTCCTCCATCTTTATGGAAGCCGCCCTTGGGGTGTGGAAACTACGATTTGGGGCGTAGTTAGGTGACGAATGCTCCTATTGCAGAGGTGAGGTCTGAGAACTTTTCATGTGGTGCGTGAAACTAGCAGTAGCCCTGTGTGTATTGGGGCTTTCCGGGTGTTTTACCGAGGTTCAGTTGCCCATATGTTCTGGCGACTCGGAGTGTGTGAATGCGGGGTTTTGTTCATGCCAGGACGGGTATTGTTTTCGTTGTGCCGATGCGGGGGGGGCCTCTACCTGTGATTCGAAAAGGCATGACGTATGCGATGCGCCCCAAGATACCAATACATAGCCCCACGGCAGGTGCACCTGCCGTGTTAATATCACGAGATGTACAACGGTATGGCGGGCGAGGCTGTCACGGTGTAATCAGGAGATCGAGATGACGATTCGCCGCGCAATGACGTTCGGTTTTGTGCTCATAATTCTATTGGTATGTCTGCTGCCTGGATGTCGAAAGCCGAGGGCCATGAATGAACCGCATGCTGTCGGTATGGAAGAGAGGCCGGTAACTGAATCCGTGGCAAAATCGGGTCAGCCGACAGTGCTCCTGGAGTCACAGGAACAGGACGGTCCCGTCGAGAGTGCATTTCAACTTCTGGTTCGTGATGGAGCGTCCGCACGTATTGACGGGGTTGCGCTTACGGACGAGCAGCGCATTGCTCTGTTCCGACGTGCACTGGGTAGTGGTAATATCAAGGCAACGATCGGAGTTCTGGAACGTCTCAAAATGAGCGCCGAACCACCGTTCACTGACGAACTTTTAGCCGTACTGACATCTAAGACTGAACGTCTTCGGATGAAGGCATTGGATGTCATCGGTAGCTCGAAACGCAAAGCCCTCGCTGCCGCAGTCGCACTTCGTCTGAACGATGAATTACCGGAAGTCCGAGCAACTGCGTGTGATACCTTACGGGCATTGGACTCAAGCACACCTGCCATTTTGAAGATGCTCTTCGATCGGTTGAGCGATAGCTCTACAGTGGTACGGGCTGCTTGTGCAGATACCTTCGCTCGTGACTCGCAAAGTCAGGTCATGCGGAATGATGTGGGGGCCTTACTTCTGGGCAACTCATCTGCCGGTTGTGAGGGTGGGCTCAGGGTATTGGCATCTTGGGGGACATCAGCAGATTTTGACCTTATACGCGGACGACTGGCGGATGAACGCGAGGCGATTGTTGTATCTGCGCTCGCGGCAGTATCGCGGTTTGCAACGGTGGCGGCCATCAGAGAGCTTGAGCGGTTCATCAAGGATTCTCGGGAGTCGGTTCGGATAGAAGCGGTAGCGGGTCTTGAGCGTCAGCGAGCAGACCTAGTGAAGAATAGCGTTTATCAGGCATTGGCGGATACCGCCTCCAGCGTGAGAATTGAAGCGGCGGCGCAGTTGACCCGATATCCAACTGATCCGGAGACCTTTATTCGTTTGCATGCGTTGCTGCGAGACGAATCGGCAGGTGTGCGTTCGAGTACCGCTATGGCCTTATTCGAATTAGCAAATGCAAGAAGTTTTCGTCCGGTGGCAGAGCG
>PKDL01000164.1 GCA_002863065.1 Pseudomonadota bacterium | reverse complement strand
GGTGCCTCCCGGCGACCAAGACGCATTGACCTCGACTGTCCCTGGGCCCTTGGCAGTCAGTAGACCGCTGGAAGATGCAGCCAACACATTCGAGTTCACCGACTGCACTGTGAGACCGGGCAATCCGTTGATCTGCATGCGCGTTCCATCATTGAACTGCGCATACACTTGGACCTGACAGGTCTCTTCGTATGCATCAAGCAGCGCAGTCACAGTAGCCGTGGCATCCGCTACCCCGAGAGCTGCTGGAGGGTCGCTTGGGTTGAGCGACGTCATTTCCACATGACATGGAGCAATGACCTCAAGACCAGTACAGGCCACTGGATTCGTACTATCTATCGTCACCGCCGTACTCGCAACCACTGCTCCGCCGGTCGTAGATAGGGAGATTGGATATTCTCCGGCGGTGGTGCCGGTCACCGTACCTCTATCGAAATCCACCGAAAGTACGGATGGAACCACGACCTGAGAAAGGCCCGTGAAGAAGGTGCTGATATTCTGAGTCCATGTCGTGTTCGTGCCATCTGTCCAAGTCACGGTTCCCGTCCACCGTGCCTTCTGGAAATATGGTCCCCCGGGTGCACCTGAAGTGCCGGTTATCTGCTGCAGGGTCCCATCAGACAACGCAATCTCCGCCGCATCGGGGGTGAGTACTCGCAAGCGGACGGTAGATACCGAGCCCTGATGGGCCGCTGCCACTGTAGCGAGACCTGGAGTGCCGTTTGCCGTAATGACACCGCTCTGGCTAACGGAGATCTGTGCTGGACTCGTATTGCTAAATCCGGTTGCATTGCTCGCTGAGACGTCGGAGAACGAGTAATCGCGGCGGTAGGCAGTCACTTCAATGGGCACAGAGTCAGGTGTTCCTGTCACCGTGGTCCAGTCCAATAGCTGTGTGTCTGCGACTCTGGCGAGAATGCCCTTTACGGTTGCCGACCAGGCATTGACTTGTCCCGAGGGGCTCTGCCCTCCACCGTCTGCAATTTGTAACGCTCCCGAACCGAGGGATACCAGATTGACATCTGTCAACGTCTGCAAGGTCCCTGAGACCGAGGCACTCACGGATGCATCGTCTGGCGTCAATCCATCGAGCACCTTGAAAGTGACTGTCGCCACGTGCACGGCATTACCACTCGTACATGGCGCTGCACTGGCCGTGTTGAATGCGTTTATCTTGAGCAAGCCAGTCGAGTTTGCGTCAACGGCGAGGTTGCTCACTGGTGTGCCGAACGGTGCGCAAGTACCCGCTTTCACTGCGGTGGCTTGCAGCATAAACTGGTTGAACTCAATCCAGATGTCGTAACTACCGGTGATCGCAGTGCCTGCAGCCACATAGACAGGCACATCAAACGTTGCATTAGGGAACCGTGGGCTGGCGGGCAGCACCAGTCCTGCTTCTCCGGTCTGCAGTAACAACCCTCCCGGTGCAGGGACAATCGTTAGCGACGATGGGGGTCCTGGCTGACCAGCCACCGTCACCTGCACCGCCACCGGTCCGCCGAAATCGAATGCGGCCGATGGTGCATCCCATACAACAATGCAGCGGCCATAAGAATCCAGCCCGCAGGATGTCGTGGCATCAATGAGATTTGCTCCATTGAACGTCAATGATGCGATGGTACCCACGGCTACAGGCCGCCCGGACACATCCCGAGCTTGAATCGCAAAACGCGCCTGCGGCTGGTCGACGTACAGCGTATCGCGCATGGATACGACCTCAATTTCTAACGGAGCGGATGCTGTCACCTCATATGCTAAAGCGCTCGACGCCACTTCGTACGCGGCTGCGGATATACTTCCTGTCACATTGGGATTCGCCAGGTCTACGAGTTGCGTAGTGTAGGTGCCATCACCGTTATCTGACTCCAGATTGATCGCATAGCCACGGTTCGTCGTGAACACGACCTCAGCCCCTGTCACTAGCGGTGCGGTGTTATCGCAGCCAGGAGCATCCGTTAGACCGTCGCAATCATTGTCGATACCGTCTCCGCAGGCCTCTACCAATATCGGCGCCGTACAGCCGGTCCAGACTCCACTGACACACACCTCCGTACCCGGCCCCCCGCAACTATTCGCGCAACTTTGAGAAAGAGCACCACCTGCATCGGCCTCATCGGTAGCCCCGTCGCAGTCGTCATCTATGCCGTTGCAGATTTCCATACCGGCACTCTTCACTGACCACTGAGTGGTCGACTGACTCGGCACACATTCCTCGCACCCATTCGTCGGATTCGAGGCACCGATGGCATAGCAACCACCGTCAATAAGACAGAAATCGTCGGCTAGATTGTTGTTACAACCCTCGGTGGCGTCACAGATATCTACCGTGCACAGCAGTCCATCGTTGCAGAGCGTATTATCGGGGAGATGTTGCACCAACAAGGTTGCGTCATCGCACGAATCGATGGTGCACGCGACGCCATCGTCGACGTTGATTGCATCCGTCCCCGGAACGCAGCCGCTGTCAGGATCGCAAGTTTCGCTGCCATTACATAGCTTCCCGTCGTCGCATACCGAATCGTTCGGATTGTGCACGAACGTATCCAGTGCCTCATCACACACGTCCTGGGTACAAGCAACGCCGTCGTCTCCTACTGGGGCCGCGCCTGTAATACACCCATCTTCAACGTCGCAGGTCTCCACTCCGTCGCAAAACAGGCCATTGTCGCAAATCGCATTACTCGGTGTGTGCGTCACAGTTTGCGCGGCTTCGTCACATGCATCAACGGTACAGGCGACACCATCGTCTACCCCTGGGTCTGTACCGGGCACAGTGAGACAGCCGAGTGCAGCGTCACATGTTTCTAATCCGTTACAGAACAGCCCATCATCACAGTTAAACACATCGTATTGGCATAACTTGATACCATTGTCGGAGCCACAGGAGTCGAAGGTGCATGGGTTGCCATCGTTGCAGTCGCTATCGACCTCACAACAATCACTCGTTGCCGTCACGATATTCCGACACCACCCAAAAACGCACAGGTCCGACGTACAAGACGATCCGTCATCGCATTGCTCTGCAATAGGCACGGAATCTGATGGGTCACAACAGCCAAAGCCGCTGGAATCGATTGCGACCTGGAATTGGCATACATTGTTGGCACACGTAGCGGTCGTGCATGCCTTGCCATCATCACACTGAACATCTATTGGACCCGCGCCTGCATCACAGCAAAGTTGCCCTTCGGCCAATTGAACAGGCGCAAAAGTACAGGTGTTGGTCGCCGTGTCGCAGGTATCAGTTGTACAGGCGTTCCCATCATTACATTGAACATCGAGATCGCAACATCCGAGGTCTGCCTTAACGTTCCTGCAACGGCCCCAGAACTCCCCAGGAGTGCCGTCTAATTCGGTCAAGTTCTCACAGGAATCGGTTGTACATATCGAGCCGTCGTCACAATCCGTTGCCTCGTCCGATTTGAAACAACATCCGAAAATCGGTTCAAAATCACAGGTGCCGGATGTTGGATTGCAAGTGTCAGCAGTACAAGGATTTCCATCGAAGCAATCTCCATCGTCGACGCAGCAACCCGGTACGGGATTATAGAGGCACGACTCGTTCGTGACATCGCATGATTCATCAGTGCACGGATTACCGTCGAGGCCGCAATGGTTTATCCCACCACCGCCCGGCTGGGCGTTACAGTACGTGGGATCGGGGTACGACAGGCAGAGAAAGTCTTTGCATGCGTCAATGGTTCCTGGGTCGTCATCATCGCACTGACCGGACGGAGCCTCGTTTGGCCAAGTCGTCGTCGAGCAACACCCATCGCCGCCCACAACCACTGCTGATGTGCATTGGTTTACCGATACGTCACAAGTCACACTGACGCAGGCACTGTCACTTCCCGGGCAGTCGGCATCTTCCTCACAGCACTGCACACCCAAAAGCTCAGAGGCTTGGCCATACCGACAAGTATTCGCAATACACCGGTCAATCGTACAAACACTGTCATCCTCACAATCGGCATCAGATAGGCAACATTCTTCGGTGGGGAGCAGCGTGAATGTACACGCGTTATCGACGCATGCCGCCACGTGACATGCAGTGGGGGGGGTGCAGTCTTCCGGCAGGTTACAGCACCCTTCTACCGGTAGATGAGTACACGTGTTATCGATACAAGTATCTACCGTGCAGATATCGTCTGGTACTTCATTACACTGAGTGAGTTGAAACACTTCAAACACATCGACATTCGCGGTGCCTGGTGTGCCCTTATCGCTCGAACCAGTGATACCGGAAAAGCTTATCCTCCATGACGAACCGAGGTCATTATCGAACAACGGATTTCCCAAGGCGATAGAGGCTCCCACTGGATTTGGAAAGTTCGGGCCACCATCGTAGGCGACTTGGTCATGAACCAACCCCGCATTGTCGTACAGCACAACAGAATCATCTTCATTCGCTAATGCAAATCCCTGTCCGTATACAGCGTCACAACGATCACCGGTCAGTGCTCCGTCCGATCGACACAAGACAACAAAACCGAGCGCAGGAAGGATTAACGGGCTGTCGCCACTCCCCAGACCGACAGTGGCGCCCCCAGCCCCAAGTTGACCCAGACTCCATCCCGTTAGATCGAGCGGGGCTTCCGTTCGATTATGTAGCTCCACCCATTCGGCGGTCGCGTCAGGAGCAGATGCCGGATTAATCATCAGCTCATTGATCACCACTGCACTCGATGGTGGAAGCTCACAATATTGAAAATTCTCCGTTGAGACGCACGAGTAGTACACGCAAGCATCCCACGTCAGAGGGTCGCCGTCGTCACAGTCGGTATCCGCCTGGCAGCAACCATCGCTGCTGGCAAGAGTATGCTGACAGCTGTTAGTAGCCGCATCGCATGCGTCGACCGTGCAGAGGCTCCCGTCATTGCAGTCCCCATCATCGTTGCAGCACGCCGTTGAACCGTCGAGCACGGGGAGGCTAGTACATGCATTTCCTACGCACACATTGTTAGTACACGGATCGCCGTCATCGCAGGCTGCATCATCTCCGGTCTCACAGCAGACGTTTCCTCCTGGGAGCTCTTTGGGTATGAATTCGCATTCGTTCGTACCGCAATTGCAGGACGCTTCCACACAAAACGTATCCGTACTGCATTGGGCTGACCCAGACTCGGTGGCATCACAATCGCAACAGTTTTCGATGGGAGAATACACGCAACTACCACCCTGGCAGACATCGGACGTACAGACATTACTGTCCTGACAGTCCGAATCACTCTGGCAGTCCACACAGAGCGATGCCTCAAGGTCGCAGACTGTCCCGGATGCGCATTCATAATCAGACGTACAACAATCGGCATACGGCGGCGCGCCAAATACACATTGCGGCTCGCCACCGGGTCCAGTACCACACGCTGTCGTTGAGCACGGATCGAGGTCCGCACAGTCCCCATCGTCGAAACAGGACTGCGTCACTCGAACAACCACAGAACAGTGCGTCGACGGTCCACCCAGCGGGAGCTCACCGTCCAGAATGGAAAAGGTCACCGTGTGCTCACCGTAGGCGAGGGATACCGTTGCAGTTGCACTATTATCGGTTATCAACAAAGGAGCTAGCGCGTCACCGAACACCCCAATAGAGTACGTGCCAGCGGTCAGTTCAGACTCCACATTGGTCGTGTACTCGAAGTCGATATCCAATGCAGGCTGGCCTGCCTGTAACGCATACGTTGCATAATTTACCGGGCCCACGCACTCAATCGTTGGCTCGTCTGCTGCAAGAGACGTGGATTGTAGCCGTACATCATATTGACTGGTTTTTTCTGGGGTATCCGAACACCCCAGGCTGGCCCACACCAACAGTACGGCTAGCAGACGATTCACAACTCTCACGGTGACACTCCAGTTGGGCAAGTACGGCGCTTGTCGAGTATACCGGGCAGTGGACGTGAGGTTCCACCCTTGTCGTCGACTACCCACGCATTCCCCATATTGTGGTATGCGCGGGAACGAATAAAGTTGCTCTAAGCGAGAATCTGATGCGACCCCGTTCATTCAGCAAAAAAACCTGACACTATGCTCTTACGGACATGTGCAGTCCGTGACCGGAGCCTAACCAATGAAACATCTAAACTCACGTAATGAAATGAAAAGATTAGGCTTTCGCAGCTATCCTCCGCGACGAATCCGATATGCCACCAAACTGTCGTATGTACTCATTTCCATGAGCCTGATGGCGAGTTGTAGCAACCCCCAGCGCTCGATGAAGGATTCCACGCTAGCCGGAAACCACCGTGCGGCCGCGAGCGCAAATCGACTACGACTAGAGCAGGAAAAAGTGCTGTATACATTCGATGCGGCCATCACACACGGCGAGACGGCATGCAGAGCGCTTTGCCAGGGCCAAACCGATATTTGTAGAATCGCTACGCAGATATGCACCGTTGCGGATGATAGCGAGAACAACCAAGACGCCTTATTCACGTGCCGCCAAGCGACCGAGACGTGCCGAGAAACCACAAAGCGCCTACCCCAAAACTGTTGGTGCCAGTAAACACTTCACAGGGTCTGGCGTAGGCGCCATTTCCGACAATTGCCAACGTTTGGGCGCAGTGGACCAGGAAAGTGTTGCCACCAAGCGTACCCTGAGTACCCCTCCATGCATCCCTTACGTGTGAGTTCCAACACACGCCAATCGATTTCTTTTGCTGGCTGCGGCGCCCTGAATTTTTATCAGGTAGGCGTTGCTCAAGCACTCTCTGAAAGTATGGTTTTGCGTGATGCAACACTACTTGGGGCATCAGCAGGTGCTGGTCTTGCGGTGCTACTGAGTGCGGGATATGACCCCTACTCCATCGTAAGGCGCATGATCAATCTCGTAGAGAATGCAGTGGGACCATCTCGCTTTCTTGGCCCAGAAGGTGTGCAAGCCGTTGGAGAAGCGTTTACGGATGAATTTCTAAAACCAGATACCTTCCGGGACGTCAGCCACCGCGTCGGTCTATCCATCACACGGCTCCGACCCTTTGGAAATATACGCGCATCACATTTTGAATCACATCAAGACCTTGTAGATGCACTCCGTGCCGCATGCTTCATCCCGAGTCGTCGGCGCCCTGCTGCGCGCTATCGAGGACAGTGGTGCATCGACGGTGGTCTGACTGACAACGAGCCAATACTCGATAAGCACACGTTCCGTATTTCCCCCCTTTGGACGAGTATCCGAGCAGATATACGGCCAAGTCCGCTGCATGTGGGACTCAATGAGATGGTGCGCCTCCCATCACGGGTTCGCTCTTGGTCGCTCTTTGACCGGGGATTGCGGGACGGCCGCCTCCGCTTGCTCAGTCGAAGAGGCACCGCGTTACTGACTACGTCTTAAAGAAACCTATCACCGTAACGGTCAACCCATTGCCTTTGCCCAGTCCTCGCGATCGCGCCAGTTGCATAATTTGATGTTTCATCTTTGCTCGGGCTATCGCATAGACACCTGCGCCCTGTAGGCTCCATTCCTATGCGACCCGTTCAGGCTCTCACTGTTTTTGCCGGAGGCACTCTTAAGTGCAGGAAGCACTCCGATGTCCTTTGGAAGGGGATTGCCCTGTCGAGTATTCTTTTGGTCGCACTGCTTGGCCTCGTATTCTGGGGAGCAACGTCCGTGGCGGATTGGGCGTTCACAAGCTCAGAGAGCCTCTGGAAGCATATACTCCACGCCCTCACATGGCTCGCAGCGGCGATGGCTGGACTTACACTCGTACCAATACTACTTAGCCTTACCATCTCACTGACCTTGCCCAGTCTTACGGGGACACTCTTTCAGCGCGTTGCAGCAGAAGCGAGGACGCGCCGAGGGTTATCGCCGTCTCCAGATACATCACTCAATGCCGTCGAGAGTATTCGAATCGACCTCTATCGACTGCTGCAGGCGCTTTTGGGCTCAACTGTCATCGGGGTAATAGGCCTGTTTCTCGGAGCGCCCATATGGAGTGCAGCCCAGCTCATATTTGGCGTATGGTGCATGGGAGTCGATACCTTGGGTATCGTCCACGAGGCACATGGTACGGACCGAAAAGCCCAAGACGCTTTCAACCGAAATGAACGCCTATTTGTGTTCGGAATAGGTGCTTATACATTCATTTTATATGCCTTACCGATCGTACAATTAGCGGCTCCTCTGCTCGCAACCTCAGGAGCGGCCGAACTGGCGGTCTGGCTAAAAGCAACGAGCCCACGTACCGCCCCCCCTGTCACGCCCTAATCGGAGCGACATCGCAAACGGTGAGCCGATGTGCTTTCGTACTGAGCTTCTGTTATCCCAAATCCCAATGCGGGGTGTTTGCACCACAAAGTCGGCGGCAATACATATGCTCCCCTAGCCAGCGCAGATCAAAACGGCACGGTCGGAATCAAATATAATGCCGTTTCAGACTCAGAAGGATCCTGAGCATCTGTCACTCGGGCTGAAAAGAAGAAGCCCTGCAGACTAATTCCGGTGAAGGGGATATCTACACTCACCACGAGGTTTGGGTCGGTAACTGCGCCCGTAATTGAGCCATCGGTATTCAGCGTCAAACCATCGGGGATGCCTGCGTTGGGTAAGAATCCCTGCACAAAACCAGGCAAGGGTTCCTCAGTCCATACATAAGGCTTTTCACCACCTTTCGCATTGAGCTGTGCGCTATACGGAACAGGCAGTCCATCCACTACAACGATGAGAGGGAGAGGGAATAGCTCAGCGACAAAGAGATCGACTGCATTATCGCCAATGATCTGCAGTGGAGCGACGTTTACTGCAAGTTCGAAAGTTTTCTCTGACGAGAGCGTTGGAGACCCGTTATCGAATACCTTCAAATCGAATGTATAATTCCCCGCAAGCAGAGGCGTCCCCGATAACAGGCCGCCCGGACCAAGTGATAAACCGTCCGGAGGTGAAGTCAACGTACCGAAAAAGTACGGCGCCTGACCACCATCCGCTGCAAATGTTACGGAATAAGGCTCCCCTTCCAATGCCGATGGCAGGGGCGATGGCGTCGTCACCGCCAGGCCCACCTCGCTGACATCGAAGGTTAACACGCTGGACGTACTCCCTCCCGCCGAGTCTGTTACCTGAAATTCCAGTTCCCACTGCCCAGACTCTTGTGGCACACCACCGAATTGTCCGTCGGTCCCGACCGATACCCCACTCGGCCATGACGCAACATCCACTGCGGCCCATTCGTACGGTGGTACACCTCCAACTGCAATAATTTGTGTGAGGTACGGCACGCTAACGATTGCCGTGGGTAACGCCATGGTAACAACCGATAATTCTGGTACTTCACATATCCCCGCAACGCACTCGGCCCCCACCTCGCAATCCGAATTCACCGCACAATCCATGCACTGCCCATCAGTACACACTGTCCCAGACGGACATGTGGTCTGCTCGAAGGACAATCCATCTTCGGCACATACGTACAGTTCACCGTCAAGACACCCCCGCAATCCGGCAGGACAGCTCACAGGTAGGTCGGCTGTATCCTCGTCGCCGATAGCTTCGCCATCCATCGACACCACAT
>PKDL01000269.1 GCA_002863065.1 Pseudomonadota bacterium | reverse complement strand
AATAATATATATATTTATATATATATATATATATATCGTGTTGGGCGGGTGGCGAGTTCGGAGCTCGTATGCGTGTCGCGGACGCCTCAAAACCACCGCGAAACCAGCGTCTGAATGTCCTCGCCAGCAAAGAAGATACAGGCCGTATGCGATCGGGAGAGTACAGTTGCCGGCGTGGACATGGGGATTGCTAGGCTGGCCGCAAAGCTTGCCACCAAGCTTGCTAGATGTTGCCAATTGCGTTAGTTTCGCTGATTTCGCTAAGTTCGTGCATTTTTGCGGATTGCGCAGCACTTCCAAACTCCGCTAAGTTCCGCAAATTCCGCGCATTTTGCTAATTCCGCGCCAAACCCTGCCGGGGCTGTTCCTGTCGCTCGGGTTGTATGAATCGGCGAAGACGGGCCTGTGAAACATCGCCCAGTCCGGCCTCTGGGACGTGGCCGGCACTGGGCTCGAGCGCGTGCCGGACGCCGGCGTCGCAAAGCAAATCTTAGATCGCGTGAATGGCATGAATGTCGCGACGTCGCTCAAGCGTAAAGCGGGATATCGGCAAGGATCCAAAATACGGAGACTGGCTGGTCCAGAAGTTCATCAACTGCCTAATGAAAGACGGTAAAAAAGCCACTGCAGAGGGTGTTCTCTACAGCGTCTTTGACGACATCGAGCGCCGTACGCACGAAGACCCGTTGAAGTTTTTCAAACGGGCCCTCGACAACGTACGACCCGCTGTTGAGGTCAAGAGTCGCCGTGTTGGTGGATCCACCTACCAGGTGCCGGTTGAGGTCCGTCCCGACCGGCGCACAGCGCTCGCCATCCGATGGCTCATTCTGTACGCACGGAAGCGTGGCGAACGCGGCATGGTTCAAAAACTGTCGGGTGAGATTATCGACGCAGCGAATAATCGCGGCAGTTCGGTGAAGAAGAAAGAAGACACGCACCGGATGGCAGAGGCTAACAAGGCCTTCAGCCACTTCCGTTGGTAAAAACTGCGTGGTGACGAACGCAGTCAGGAATCGACCATGCTTCGCCACCATCAACTAAAGGACGTTCGGAACATCGGAATCATGGCACATATCGACGCCGGCAAGACAACCACCACAGAGCGTGTGCTCTATTACACCGGTGTGTCTTACCAAATGGGCGAGGTGCATGATGGCGCTGCCGCGATGGACTGGATGGTCCAGGAGCAAGAGCGCGGTATTACAATCACCGCTGCTGCAACCACATGCATGTGGCGAGATGTTCAAGTCAATTTGATTGACACACCCGGCCACGTTGATTTCACGGTTGAGGTGGAACGAAGCCTTCGTGTGCTGGACGGTGCTGTTGCCGTATTCTGCGCCGTGGGTGGGGTAGAGCCGCAGTCTGAGACTGTGTGGCGGCAGGCTGACCGCCACGATGTGCCTCGGGTGGCGTTCATCAATAAAATGGACCGCGCTGGCGCCGATTATGGTGCTGTCGTAGGACAGCTAGAGCGTCAGCTCGATGCAAACCCGATCGTCATTCAGCTGCCAATGTATGACGAAGACACCTTCGCTGGCGTCATTGACTTGGTGGAGATGCAAGCGCTTACATGGGATGCGGAATCCCTTGGCGCGAAGCTCAATCGGTCTGCGATACCTGCAGCATGGCGCAATGACGCAGAGGCAGCCCGCCTTCAGATGCTGGAATCGTTAGCAGACTCGGACGATATGTTCATGGAGCAGTTCCTCGATGATGACGTCACTGAGCCTGGAATCCGAACCGCTTTACGTCGCTGCACCATAGGAAATAACGGAGTTCCAGTACTCCTCGGCGCCGCTTTGAAGAATAAAGGCGTGCAGCCGCTACTGGATGCTGTCGTGGATTATCTACCGGCCCCCAGCGATGTGGAAGCGTCTCGGGACTTAGACGCCGAGCCATTTGTCGGTCTTGCCTTCAAGGTCATGTCCGACCGCCACTTCGGCCGCCTCACATATGTGCGCTGCTACTCCGGTGTCCTTCGCCGCGGAGACAAGGTCCTCAATCCAAGAACCGGCGAGATGTTTCCTGCTGGGCAGCTGCTGCGGATGCATGCCAACAAAGCAACGGAGATCGAAGCGCTGCATGCCGGAGATATCGCCGCTATCGTGGGTGCGCAGGGTCCGCTGACCGGAGATACGATGTGCGCGCCTGGAGCTGACGTTCGGCTGGCCGCACTCCAGTTACCCGAGCCCGTGATGTCGGTGGCCCTTACTCCTGCTTCGGAAGAACACCGGGCAAAGATGCACAGCGCACTCACTAGTCTCGCCTTAGAGGACCCGAGCCTCGATGTACACATCGATACGCAAACAGGACAAACCCTCGTAGCTGGGATGGGCGAACTGCACCTCGATGTGCTTGTAGACCGGCTCCAGCGAGAATATGACGTCCTGTTGACTGCTAGCCGACCCGAGGTCACATATCGCGAGGCAGTACTCGAGTCGGGTACTGGTGTTGGTCTTGTACAGACTCGCGCTGGCCAAAAGGGAGTCTTCGCGGAGGTCACGGTAGAAGTTGCTCCCGCTGTCGGTGCGGACGTCGCCATAGACGTCACTGCGGTCGAAAATACTATAAGCCGTGAATATGTTACGGCTACACATAATGCACTGTCTCGCTGTGTAACTACCGGCGCACTGGCGGGCTATCCGATGGCTGGGGCCACGGTAACCGTTCTGACTGCACGAGAGCACGAGTTCGACTCGAACTCTGTGGCTTTTGAATTGGCAGCAGCGCAGGCATTCAAACACGCAGCTATGCAAGCCACTTTGCAACTGCTGGAACCAATCATGGCCCTAGAAGTGGTCGTCCCAGTGGACTACGTCGGAGATGTCATTGGCGACCTAAATAGTCGTCGAGGGCGAGTCACCGGTATGGATAGTCGGGGCACAACACAAGTCGTTCGTGCCGACGTACCCTTACGAGAAATGTTCGGCTTCGCGACTGACCTGCGCTCGAAGAGCCAGGGAAGGGCGACTTATACAATGCAATTCACAAGATTCGACCCCTTGCCCAAGGCGATGGGTGAAGCCCTCACTAACCAGAGCGCGGGGTAGAAGGAGCGGAGGATGGGATACAACAATAAAATCCGTATTCGGCTCAAAGCCTATGATCACAAGCTGCTTGACCAGTCTGTGAGCGAAATTACGGATACAGTCAGGCGGACTGGGGCACGCATTGCCGGCCCAATTCCGCTACCGACCAAAATCAACAAGTACACCGTCCTACGAGGACCGCACGTGGACAAGAAGAGCCGCGAGCAGTTTGAGATTCGGACGCATAAGCGAATGATCGACATTCTGGAGCCAACTCAGCAAACGCTTGATGCTCTTATGAAGCTCGACCTTTCCGCTGGTGTTGACGTCGAGATTAAGACCTGAGGACGAAACCATGGCGACAGCTGACGTCTACAACATGAATAACGAGAAAGTCGGGACCATCGATTTAGATGACTCCGTCTTCTCCTCTGAGGTTAAACCACACCTGTTCCACGAGGTTGTGCGTTCGCAACTCGCATTGCGCCGAGCGGGTACGCACAAAACCAAAGGGCGGGCCGAGGTACATGGTACGAATGCAAAGCCTTTCAAGCAGAAAGGTACGGGTCGTGCACGACAGGGCGATACAAAAAGCCCAGTACGTCGTGGCGGCGGCGTGGTATTCGGGCCACAACCTCGCGATTACGGGTACAAACCACCGAAAAAAGTCCGCAAGGCTGCGGTTCGTTCGGCTCTATCGCGTCGAAACGAAGAGCAGCGGCTCTGGGTGCTCGAAGATTTCGAGCTCGAGCGCATCAAGACGAAGGACGTCGTGGCGATGTGTGACCGATTCGGTTGGAATAGCGCACTCCTCGTCGATGAGCGAAACGATTCGCTACATCGGTCGGCTCGCAACATTCCCAAGGTGCAGTATCTCTGTCGGGAAGGCCTCAATGTGTACGACATACTGCGGTACGACAACTTGGTGATAAGCCGAGCCGCAGTCGAGCAGATCACGGGAGCACTGGCAAAATGAGCGAGTACAGTACAGAGCTATATGACGTGCTTCGCCGTCCGCTCCTTACGGAGAAAGGACAGCACCTTCGCGACTCGCAGGACCAGTACCTTTTTGAGGTCGCGATGGATGCAAACAAAATTCAGATCAAAAGCGCCGTGGAAAAGCTCTTCGGTGTGCGTGTTGAGAAAGTCAATACGCTGGTCATGCGCGGCAAGGTAAAGCGTGTGGGACGCTTTGTCGGCAAACGCGCTAACTGGAAGAAGGCCGTAGTCACACTCCGAGAGGGTGACTTCATCGACCTCTTCGAAGGCGCGTAGGCGGGAGACGACGATGGGTATCAAAGTTTACTCTCCCACCAGCTCGGGACGTCGCTTTATGACGACCCAAGACTTCTCAGAGATCACAAGCGGGTCACCTGAGAAGTCATTGCTGGAGGGCTTGAGCAAAAAAGGCGGACGTAACTCCAACGGCCGTGTGACTGTCCGATTTCGCGGTGGAGGCCATAAGCGGCGTTACCGCATCATCGACTTCAAGCGGCAGAAAGACGGCGTTTCGGCGCTCGTTCATTCGATTGAATACGATCCGAACCGTAGCGCTCGTATCGCTCTGCTGCATTACCAAGACGGAACCAAGACCTACATCTTGGCGCCAGCGGGTCTGCAGGTCGGTCAGACAATTGAAAGTGGTTCTAATGTCGACATTGTGGTCGGCAACGCACTGCCTTTGAGCGCGATACCGTTGGGTACACAGGTCCACAACATCGAACTAAAACCTGGTAAAGGCGGCCAGATGGTTCGTAGTGCAGGCACTTGGGCACAGCTGATGGCGAAAGAAGGCAAATATGCCCTTCTTCGTCTCCCATCCGGCGAACTGCGCCAGGTTCTTCAGACCTGCCGAGCGACTGTCGGGCAAGTGGGCAACCAGCAACACTCCAACATGAACATCGGCAAGGCCGGACGCTCACGTTGGCTGGGACGAAAAGGTCATGTGCGCGGTGTTGCAATGAACCCGGTCGACCACCCGCATGGTGGTGGTGAAGGTCGTACATCCGGTGGCCGTCACCCAGTATCGCCGTGGGGCTTTCCGACTAAGGGTAAGAAAACACGACGGAATAAGAAAACCGACCGATTCATCGTCAAGCGGCGGAAGAAATAGGAGGGATCAATGCCTCGTTCATTGAAGAAGGGCCCCTTCGTGGACCCGCACTTGTTGAAGAAAGTACAAGAAGCTCAGAACTCCGGTTCAAAGCGCGTGATCAAAACTTGGTCCCGCCGCTCGATGATTATCCCGGACATGCTGGGTCTAAACTTGGCTGTGCACAACGGACGGAAGTTCATGCCAGTCTACGTCACTGAAAACATGATCGGCCACAAGCTGGGTGAGTTCGCTCCTACGCGTACGTACCACGGCCATGCAGCCGACAAGAAGGGGAAGCGGCGGTAAACCATGTTGCAGACCTCTGATAATGAAGTTCGAGCAAGCGCACGTTTTGTGCGGATTGCTCCTCGTAAGGCACGCATTGCCGCCGACATGATCCGAAATAAACCGGTGACTGAGGCGATTGAAATTCTCGCGTTTACAAAAAACCGAGGGGCTCAAGTGATGCGTAAGGTTCTCGACTCTGCTGTCGCGTCTGCGAATGAGCAAAATCTCGGTGACCTAGACAATCTCATTGTGAGCAAAGTGATGGTGGACAAAGGGCCGAATTCCCGACGTTACCGTCCACGCGCGATGGGCCGAGCCACTCGAATCAATAAGTTTACTAGCCACATTCATTTGTTTGTGGCGGACGCCACACGCTAAGGGGGCGGACATGGGTCAGAAAGTTCATCCGTATGGGTTCCGCCTCGGCGTGATACGCGATTGGAAATCGCGTTGGTACGAGGAAAAAAACTACGCGAAATGGCTCCACGAAGACCTTCGGTTGAAGGAGACTATTCGGACTAAGATGAAGCACGCTGGGATCTCTAACGTCGAGATTGAGCGGGCCCGCACTCGGCTGAAAGTGAATATTTTCACGGCACGGCCAGGGATCATCATTGGGAAGAAAGGCTCAGGAGCCGAGGAGCTCAAGCGTGAGCTCCAAAAGCTGACGGAAGCCGAAGTCACGCTTGCCATCCATGAAGTTCGAAAGGCAGAGCTGGATGCTCAGTTGGTGGCCGAGAACGTCGCCACTCAGCTGGAGCGCCGAGTTAGCTTCCGCCGGGCGATGAAAAAGTCCGTCGGTACCGCGATGCGATTTGGAGCCAAAGGCGTTCGTATCGCATCGGCAGGACGGTTAGGCGGCGCCGAAATGGGGCGTCGAGAGTGGTATCGCGAAGGACAGGTGCCTTTGCACACGCTTCGAGCCGATGTGCAATACGGCCAGGCAATCGCAAGCACGACGTATGGCGTTATCGGCGTGAAGTGCTGGATTTATAAAGGTGAGGTCTTCAAGTAATGCTGTCACCAAAACGAGTAAGACGTCGTAAGACGTTCAAAGGCAAGCGTCGCGGTATGGCCTACCGAGGCTCCGAAGTAAGCTTCGGAGAGTACGGGTTGATGGCTCTCCAAGACGGCTTTTTGACCGCGCGTCAGATTGAAGCTGCGCGTATTGCTATGACACGTAAAGCGAAGCGTGGTGGAAAGGTTTGGATTCGGATATTCCCGGACAAGCCTCTAACCAAGAAGCCCGCTGAGACCCGGATGGGTAAAGGTAAGGGTTCCCCTGAGCTCTGGGTGGCTGTGATCAAGCCAGGACGAATGCTCTACGAAATGGAGGGTATTTCGGAAGACCTGGCGCTCAGTGCTCTTCAGCTGGCGGCAACGAAACTACCGATCAAAACAAAGATTGTGCGGAAAGGAGATATCGCGTGAACACGGAAGACCTCCGAGGGCTCACGAAAGAGGAGCTCCTTCTCGCTGAGAAGAACAAAGCGGAAGAGCTGTTCAAGCTGCGGTTTCAACACCACACTGGACAGCTCCAAGACACCGCATCAGTCCGGACAGCCCGTCGGGACTTGGCGCGGATAAAGACGATCATTACCGAGCGCGACAAGGGCATCGGTATTGCTCCTGGGGAGGGCTAGATGATGGCCGAACGAGGACTTCGAAAGACGCTCACCGGAAAGGTGGTCTCGGACAAAATGGATAAAACCATTGTGGTCGAGGTGTCTGACAAGGTGAAAGACGCCACGTATCGAAAATACGTATCTCGCCGAACTCGCTACAAGGCGCACGACGAGCGTAATGAATGTGGCATTGGCGATGTAGTGACTATCCAAGAGAGTCGTCCGCTTTCCAAGCAAAAGCGTTGGCGTCTCCTGGAAGTCAAAACCCGAGCGGTTCGCTAACGAGCGCGCACAGGAGTACGTCATGATTCAAATGCAGAGCCAGCTGAGTGCAGCTGACAACTCCGGCGCGAAACGCCTTCAGTGCATCAAAGTGCTGGGTGGCAGCAAGCGCAAGGTAGCGACCATTGGCGACGTTATTGTTGTCTCCGTGAAGGAGGCGCTACCGAAGTCCCGAGTGAAAAAGGGACAAGTGATGCGTGCTGTGATCGTTCGAACCGCGAAGGAAATTCGTCGTCCGGACGGCAGTTATATCAAGTTTGATGACAATGCCGCGGTCCTCATTAACGCGGACCGGGCTCCAGTCGGTACGCGCATCTTCGGTCCAGTTGCTCGTGAGTTACGAGCGAAACGGTTCATGAAGATCGTGTCACTTGCTCCGGAGGTGCTCTAATGAGCCGGATTCGACAAGACGATCAAGTGATGGTGATTGCCGGTAAGGACAAAGGAAAGTCCGGCAAGGTGATCGCTGTAAAAAATGATGGACGCAAAGTCGTGGTTGAAAAGTTGAATATGGTTCGACGCCACACCAAGCCGACGCAAGCGAATCCTCAAGGTGGGATCATGGATAAAGAGATGCCGCTCGATATCTCAAACGTCATGCTCCTGACGAAAGACAACCGCCCTGTGCGCGTTGCGTATCGTTTTGAGGAAGTCGACGGACAAACCAAAAAAGTCCGGGTCGCCGCACAAACCGGCGAACTGATCGACTAGGGAGAAGGATGATGGGTGAGGCCGCACGCCTTCAAAAGAAGTATCTCGATGAGGTTCAGGCAGCAATGCGTACGGATTTTAACTACGCGAATGTCATGCAGGTACCTCGGCTTACGAAGATCGTGGTGAACATGGGGCTTGGAGAAGCCGCTCGTGAACCGAAGGTCGTCGATTCAGCTGTTCAAGAACTCGCACTGATCACCGGCCGCAAGCCGTATGTGACTCTGGCCCGCAAGTCTATCGCCGGTTTTAAACTGCGCGAAGGGATGAAGATCGGCGCCAAAGTGACATTGCGTGGTGACGTGATGTGGGAGTTCCTCGACCGATTGGTGAGTGTAGCGCTCCCGCGTGTCCGTGACTTTCGTGGCATTAGCCCGAAAGGTTGCGACGGTCGTGGCAACTTCTCCATGGGTATTCGTGAGCAAATTATTTTCCCCGAGATCGATTACGACAAGATCGACAAGGTCAAGGGGCTCAACATAACGATGGTCACGACGGCCAAGACTGACGAGGAATGCGTCGGTCTCCTTCGTCACCTCGGCATGCCGTTTCGCAACTAGGTCGGCGGAAACAGGGGTAAAAACATGGCTCGAAAGTGCATGAAAGGGCGTGAAGAACGCCGTAGAAAGCTTGCCGATAAATACGCGGCGAAGCGTGCGCAGCTGAAAGCTGAGGGTAACTATGTTGCTCTGGCGGAACTGCCGCGGGACAGCTCACCGGGTCGCCAACGACGACGGTGTGCCTTAACCGGACGGTCGCGGGGTCACCTGCGAAAGTTTGGACTTTGCCGAAACATGGTACGTCAGCTCGCCCTTCAAGGTGAGCTACCAGGCGTAACCAAGAGCAGCTGGTAGGGAGTAGCGAACGATGATGACCGATCCGATCGCCGACCTCTTGACTCGAATCCGTAACGCGGCAACCGCAGGACACCCTGCGCTGCGCGTACCGAATTCGAAGGTGAAGGGGCAAATCTGCCGGATCCTCAAGATTGAAGGATTCATTTCGGACTACGAGTTTGTGAACTCTGGTCCACAAGGGCACCTGGATATTACGATGAAGTACGGACCTGGGCGCGAATGCGCCATTCGTGGGCTTCGTCGACTGTCCAAGCCGGGGTGCCGGCAGTATGTGAAAACGAAAGAGATCCCCAAGGTGTTCAACGGCTTGGGAATCGCTATCGTCTCAACCTCGCAAGGCATGATGACCGACCGCGCAGCCCGCAAGGCGCATGTGGGCGGTGAGCTCGTCTGCGCGGTCTGGTAGGAGAAGACGATGTCTCGAATTGGCAAACAGCCGATTGCGGTGCCCTCTGGCACGTCGGTAGACGTGGCAAGTGATGGTGCAACCGTGACGGTAAAAGGTCCTAAGGGCCAACTCAGCCGCACATTACCCATGGTTCAGGTGTCGGTCGACGCAGGAGTTGCTTCGGTGGCCCCCGGCGGAACCACGCGTCAGCACCGTGCATGTCACGGGTTGGGCCGGGC
>PKDL01000104.1 GCA_002863065.1 Pseudomonadota bacterium | reverse complement strand
CTTCCATGTAATCGACGATCTCACCCAAGGTTTGGAGCTGGGCCATCTGCGCCGTATCGACCTCGGGCAATTGCGGTGCGGCCTCCTGCATTGCCGCCAAGATCTCCACGCGCTTGATGGAGTCGACCCCCAAGTCTGCCTCTAGGTTCATATCCACGCTGAGCATCTCAGCGGGGTAGCCCGTCTTGTCGGCAACGACTTCAAGCAGAAGCGCGTTCATATCAAGGCTGACCGATGCGACAGGAGCAGCAGGAGCAGCAGGAGTGACAAGAGCAGCAGGTGTAGGCGAAGGGCTTGGTATGACCGCAGGTGCTGGTGCCACTGGGGTGGTCGGAGCCGCTGGAGCCGCGACCACACTCGCTGCGGGTGCGGCTGGTGCGGCTGGTGTTGCCACGGGTGCTGCGTAGCTGGGCACGGTAAACGATGGAGTCGGTACCGATACGCCGATGGTCGGTGCGATCGCAGGTGCAGCGCCTTGTCCTTGCACATCCATCGCGCGAAGGAAGGCCATGTGCGCCTCAGTCATGCCACGTTGCCATGCCGCATGAGCTTCGGCCGTTTGACGCTGCATCGCATCGAAGGCGGCCCAACGACCATCACCAGCAACGAGAGCTCCGCCGCCGGGTACCACACCAGGCCCTGCCGCGACCGGTACCTCTTTGACGACCTCCACAATCTTTTCGACCTCAACGATCTTCTCGATCACCTCAAGCTCACGCTCAGGATTGGGGCCAGGCCGCGTACCTGGTGCCGGTGGATAGGGCTTGCCCACATTGGTGCCGTTGACCTTCACCACCATCTTTGGCTTTGTCACATCGCGTGGATCGACCGGTACGTCATACCCGTCCCACAGCGCATCGAACGACAGCGCATGGCCAAGCGCACACAACTGACCGAGACCACGGAGCAGCGCCGTTACGCCATCTTGTCCTTTGCGGTCCAAGTTCACCGCAGTGTGCGGCGTATCCTTGAGAATCCGTCCGACGAGCCCCGTAAGCACGGAACCTGGTCCCACCTCCACGAAGGTACGGATTCCCTGCTGATGCATGGCTTTGACCTGCTCAACAAAGCGCACGGGTGCCGCCACGGCACCTGACAAGGTCTTACGGACGGCCGCTGCGGTCTTAGCGTACGGTGCGGCTTCGCTATTGGCGTACACGGTGGCGTTCGGAGCCGCGATATCTGCGCCCTTCAAAAAGGCCTGGAATGGCTTGGCTGCCGGTGCGACGACCTTGGAATGGAATGCGGTCGCCACGGGTAAGCGCGTATATGACAAGCCCGCACCATCGAGATCCTTCTCGATGGCAGCGACAGCGTCCGTCGGCCCACTCACTACGACCTGATTCGGCGCATTATGATTCGCGACGACCACATCAGCGGAGCTCTTATCGAGAACCGTGCGCACCTCATCAACGGTTGCGCGAACCGCGGTCATAGACCCCGGTGTCTTCGCAGCTTCCGTCATGAGCTCGCCACGCTTTCGTGCGACGTTGAGCATGGTCATGGCATCAAACGCACCTGCGGCGTGTAGTGCGGTCACCTCGCCGTAGCTGTGACCACCCGTCGCGTCGAACTTGAGGTCCATCGCGGAAATCAAAGCAAGCTGCGATAGGCTGACTGCCCCAATAGCGGGCTGCGCCCAATGCGTCTTCACAAGCTCTGCGGCCTGCGTTTTTTCAGCGCCGTCAGCAAATGAATGCCGCGGAAAGACGACATCATGCAGTGTGCTGCCATCGAGCTCGAGGTCGGCGGCGAGGTCCCAAGCGGAGAGCGCACGCTCGTAGTGCACGGCAAGGTCACGGCCCATGTGCAGGTATTGGCTGCCCTGCCCGGGGAAGAGCAGGCCAACTGCGCCCTCTGCCTCACCGGTCCCATAGTAAATACCGTTAGGAGCGTTCAGCGGCTCCGAACCCTTGGTTTCGATGTGCTTTTTCGCGGTCGCGAGCTTCGCACGAAGGTCATCATCAGACTCGGCAACAATCGCTACACGCGCGGCGTGTTTCGCGTTGAACTCGCCCTGACTCCAATGCGCCATCCACGGCAGGAGCCCAGGTCCTTCACTTGGTAGCCCCGCAATCAACCCAGCAAGTACCGACGATGACTCTGCGCTCAACGTCACAAGCTCGCTTTTCTGCGTTCGGAATCGACCCGGGCGATGCTCACCTTTGTACTCTTCCAGCGTCAGGTGAAAGTTGCTGCCCCCAAAACCGAAAGAGCTTACCGACGCACGGCGGTCGTGCGACGAGCCACGAACCCACGGCCGCAGTGTGGCGTTGATGTAGAACGGACTCTCTTCGATGTTGAGCTTCGGGTTTGGCTTATCGACCTTGATGGTCGGCGGGAGCACCTTGTGGTGCAGCGCCATCACGGCTTTGAAGAGACCGGCCGCACCAGCCGCGGCTTTGGTGTGCCCAATCTGACTTTTCACCGAGCCCAACGCACACCATGCGTTCGCGTCTTCCTCACGTTCGGCGTCGAACGCGAGCTTGAGCCCCGCGAACTCGGCCGCATCACCCGCGATGGTACCAGTGCCGTGCGCTTCCACGAGCTCGACCGTATTGGCCGGATATCCCGCCTGATCATAGGCGCGTGTTAGTGCTCGGGCTTGTCCCTCGGATACGGGAGCATACACACTCTTAGCGCGACCATCGGAGGATGACCCCAGGCCTTTGAGTACGGCGTAAATCCGGTCGCCGTCACGCTGCGCATCCTCGAGACGCTTGAGCGCAACCATGCCAATGCCCTCACCCAGCATCGTACCGTCCGCTTGGTCGGAGAACGGGCGACAATCACCCGACTTCGAGAGCGCCGGCGTCTTGCTGAAGCACATGTACATGAAGATGTCGTTCATCGTATCGACACCGCCGGTGATGACCATGTCGGACTGGCCCAAGCGCAGCTCATTCACACCCATCGAGATGGCGCTGAATGTGCTGGCACACGCGGCGTCCGTCACACAGTTCGTACCATGGAGGTCGAAGCGATTCGCAATCCGCCCGGCGACTACGTTGCCTAGAACCCCCGGGAACGTACTCTCTTGCCATGGGACATATTCATCAGCGATGCGCTGGCAACATTCGACAACCTGGCTCTCAGGAAGACCGGCATCGCGCAGTGCTTTTTCCCAGATCGGTCGTTGAAGTCGACTGACCATCGAGCCCAAAAGTTCCTGTGCCGACGTCACGCCCAGGATGACACTGATGCGTTCCTTGTCGATGGATGCAAATTGACCATTCGCCGCATCCTGCAACACGCGCTGAGCAACGATAAGCGCCAACAGCTGGGCGGAGTCGGTCGCTGGCATAATGTTCGGCGGAACGCCAAAAGCGAGCGGATCAAAATCGACCTCGGGTAAAAACGCGCCCCGATTGGCGTAGGTTTTGTCGGGTGCACTGGGATCGGGGTCGTAATAATCCTCAATCAGCCAGTGTCCGGCAGGGACATCCGTGACGAGATCGTTACCGGCCAAGATATCGGACCAGAACCCTGTCTCTGTTGTCGAACCCGGAAACAATGCCCCTACGCCTACAACGGCAATAGGGGTCTGCGATGGTGTGGTCTTCTCGCTCATCGTCATTACCTTACCGCGCGGCCATCGACCGCGAGGATTTGTGGTGTGTATTGGAAGGCAGCTGCAGGCACGGGGACACCGTAGCTACGAAGCTGCTGGGCGCGGGTGACGACCGCAGCCCCTTCGAGTAGGTTGAGGGCGATTTGCCCCACGGTGCGTGACTCGGGGGCGTCTAATACCGAACCGCGCACCCAGTCGTTGAAGGCACCCATCGCAGGGCCGCACCATATCTGATAGTCCATCTTCCGGTCCGCTTGCCCGGCGATGGCCCACCGGCTCGACAGCCCGAGATACCATCGAAAGCACAGCGCCATTTTGTGCTTGGGATCGGAGGTGGCTTTTTCCAGTTCCGCAGGCTCTCTGCGGCCCCAAAAAGCAGCTGTTTCCTCCCAGACCTCCGCGAGTGACATCCGGAAAATCTGCTTTTCCAGCGATGTCCGCACATCCTGAGGGATAGCATCAATGCTTGGGTACTCGCGATAGACTTCATAGAGCCGATTTGCGCGAACGCCGAACATCGTGCCTCGCTTGAGTACTTGTAGCTTGACCCCGAGTTCAAACATATCGGCCGCGGCGGCCATAATGACATCTGCTAGTCCGGCCTGTGCCAGAAGGACACGCCCTGATTCATCTAAACCAGATTCGACCGCGCCCTGATTGACGGACCCCGTCAGCACGAAGGCAGCACCCATACCAAAGGCTGCCGCTACCGCGCTTGGGCAACCCAGTCCGCCTGCAGCGCCGATCCGAATCGGTCGATAATAGCCATGCGCTTGCGTGAGTTCGTCGCGCAGCGAACAAATCATCGGAAAGAGTGCCGGCAATGCCTGATTATCAGTATGCCCACCTGAATCTGCCTCTACGATGATATCTTCAGCTACGGGCAGCTGGCTCGCCAGCCGCGCTTCTTCAGATGTGAGCTTCCCGGCGGACACTAATGCATCGAGCATCGCCTGCGGCGGGGGACTCATAAAGTGACGCGCTACTTCCGGGCGAGAAATCTTGGCAAACACATAATTTTGTCGTTGGACATGCCCGGCCGGTCCAGCGCGTAGGCCTTTTGCTGCGTACCATACGATATGGGGACTCAATGTCATGTACGCAGAGGCAGACACTCGACGCACTCCCCGCTCGAGGTATAGTCCGACGACAGATTCCTCAAGTGCAGGTTCATTCGGGCTATGAATGAGATTCGACCCCCAGGCAAGTCCTTGAGGGTCAAGAGTTCCCGTCAGCTCATCAATCGCTTCTTTCACGCGAGCGTAGGACAAGCCTGCCGCGCCAAAAAAACCCAGCATCCCATGGCGGGCCATCTCGATCACAATGGCAGTGGTTGCGATTCCGTTCGCCATGGCACCAGATACATACGGGAATCGGACGCCGTGGACCGCGTTGAACCCTCGGTCTCCGAGCCATTCGGGATACAAGGGTGGGAGTACGGCGTGCGGTTCTCCCTGCGCAGTCTCCACTGGCAGAATAGCCCCCTCGGGAGTTCGAACTAGCTGTACAGGCTCACGTATCGCCAACACCCGGGCAGAAACATCCGCGTGGTGAGTCTGACGCGATTGATTAGTCATCACGCTCATGCGCGTCGTTCCTCCAATGCTTGGACCAGTCGTGGCCTCAATTCGCTCGCCGCGATCACAGCGTCCAGCGATCCCACACGACGTGCTCTATCAACCGAGTGTATGGCATCAAACTCACGCGCCACCGCTGCTTGATGCTCTCCATATACCGATCGGCGCACGCTCGAAAGCGCCTCGGCCAATGCAGGTCGATTCGGAAGTGGCGCGTCGCTCACTGCCTCTCGTGCGGAGACCACCCGCGGATCGCTCTCGGTCCGCGCGCGAACGTCACGAGCAAATACCACTGCGGCCGCGGGAGCACCACCAATAACCGATGCATGCGACCCTTCTACCGCCAGAGAGACCAGGTTAGGATTGAGTGCTTTGGAGAACACAACGTAGGCGCCGCCGTGGTACCGTCCCACAACACAAAACACGATTGGCCCATCAAAATTCACCACCGCGCGACCAATCTCCGCGCCGTACTCAAGCTGCAGGCGTCGCATAGATTCAGGTGACCCATCAAATCCGCTCAGGTTGGCCAAGACGACTACCGGCCTCACGCCACTTGCCCCATTGATAGCGCGCGCCACTTTCTTCGAACTCATCGGGAATAACGTGCCGCCAGACCAACTCGTCGGACCATCGGACGGCACCCACCCTCCTCGGTCGATGGGCTGACTTTCAATGCCAATCAATGTGACGGCATAGCCTCCAAGATGTGCATCCCAAACGACGGCCGTGTCTCCGTGACGCAAGTGTGGCCAACGCTCTATCCAGCCTCCGTCCGTATCGACGACTGATTTCATCAATTGGCGAATCGCGAACGGACGTTTCCGCTCGGCATTGATACCGGCATCGAAGATTTCCCCGATCGTTTCGAACCCATCACCCAGGTACGGTTCTGAGGTCACGTCTCGAGTGACTGGATCGATACTGGACGCGCGACGCACACCACTCTCTCCCGGACGTACGTACGAGTACTCGTAGATCTCCAGCAACGTATGAAATGCCTCTGCGAGTCCGGTTGCTAAATACTGCGCCTGTCCGTTGGGGCCCATGATTTGCTCAAAGCCGCCAATTCCGACCTCGTCTTCGGCGCTCACCGCACCCGATGCATCTAACGCACGCTTGCCAGTCAGCACCATGGACCCTCGGGGTGTCATAATCAGCGCGCCCTTCGTATGCATCAGCATGGTGGCTTCAGCATTGAAGTAACTCTGTGCGCCAACACTGACGCCATCCACCAATACGTGGATCACCCCACCCTGATCGGTGAACTGGATAATTCGGCGCAAGACCCGGGCAGTCCAATCGAGATTCTCCGTCCCGGAATCCATGCTGATCAGTGCGCCCGCAGAGGTAGCTAACCACTCCAGAGGTAGGTCCCGCGTATCTGCCAAATCGAGCGCAGCGATAATTCGCTCGCATTCGCCCTGGGACAGCGCCCCCATCCGTTTCAGCGGATCAGACATCAAAATGACGCGTTCTAGTCCTCCGCCACCGTCCGCCATGGGATATTTATCGGTGTGATGATGGATCAGCCCGAAAACGACACCATATTCGTTCTTACCGGCAGGTCGGTTGACGGCCTGCGCACGGCCTGAGTCGTCCAGGTCGTACTCGACAAAGCGTCCGGGAGGGAATTGTCTGTCCACGGAATCGTTGACCCGCACCTCGGTTAGCATTCGAACCACTTCATACGGGAAGTTGACGGCCCGCTTTCGTGCTTTTCTCGCCGTTAGCTCGTACGGGGTAGCGGCCGGGATCGGCTGACCGTTGGGACGCACGACCGATAGGCGATTCTGATGACCGGTCGGGTTGGTGAAATGCAGTTCCACTGCCTCTACGGGTTGGTGGCCACGACGCAACCGCAGCCGAGCGACCACTCGCTCCAACCCGAGACCATGCGTATGCACCACAAGTCGGCTAGCCACCTCATCGAGCCCACGCGTGTCGACAGAGACTACCGGCTGGACGTTCAGAATCACCTGATTGTGAAAGAGGCGGCCTCTCGGGTCTTCCTCCGAAAGCACGGCACGCAGCCCATGCATCGCCTCGATAAATGCGTGCTCGAAGCCAAGTAATCCGCTTGGAGCCGATCCGAGCACCTCACCCACTGGGATGTCGCGCACCTCGCCAATTACAAATAGGCGACGGTCCAGCGAATTCTCCCTCGCTTCGGCTCGGAAAATAGCCAAACGGTCGTGCGATGCGAGACGCGTCATCTCAAATGCATCGAGACGCCAAAGCTGCAATCGTTCAGCCATCTCCGGGTGCATATCCCGCAAACGCTGCTGTTCTTCGAATGTCCCGCTTTCTCCACGCTGAAAGGTGAAGTGAGGGAGCAGCCGGTCCTCAGATGCAACGATCAGGCACACGCGCTGTACTGCGACCGGTAAGGGTGATGTCGCCAGGAGACTATCCAACACTTGCGCCAGATCATTGGCCGCCGTATCCACATCTGGACGGATGACTAAGTCCATATCAAGGGCCCCAGTGCGAACCGCCTGTTTCGCGCCCTCGTCCAGCAGCACACTCAGCCGAGCTTGCTCCCCAAATGCAGCCCACACCATGGCGTGGCCATCTCGTTCCATTTGTGCGAGCAGAGTGTGGTCGTCCAGCTCACGTACTACGACCGATGCCGCCTGAGTAGGCGCCGCATAGACTCGACGTACCCACGCCTCGACCGCGCATGCCCGTTGCTTCGGCGTGTTCTCAGTGGCACACGTCGCGGCCACAAGTGCCGAGGAAATCGAGTGTGGTGTGCTGACTAATGCACCAATTTCGCCGCGTTCCAGCCGCTCGTCGACATCGGGCTCACGTGGTGGAGAGTGAAATAACGCGTAACGAACACGCGCTGCATTATCCGCAACGAATGGCCAAGCCCGATGCGCCCGTGAAGGAAGGTCCTCCAACACTTCACGAAGTGCCGGTACATCCGAACAATCGGCCCCTTCGGTGTGCAGCCGCATGAGCAACCGCAAGACAGAATTGACAACACGGTGCCGAAGCCCGGAGCGAGGACCAGTGCGCTCACGAGCCACCGCCATCCGGCCCATCGCATGTCGAAATAGAGGGCCCTTCGTGAGCTGCTGTAATCCGTAATGCCCGCCGGCGCGTAATACCGCGTCACGCATGGCCTCTGTACCCTCTTTGGGTTGCCGCACCACAGCATAGAATGCGGTTCGATTCGATGACGTAGACGACGTCTCCGACTCCACCCCGAGGTCCGTCGCAAAGAGTCGTTCGATATCCACAAAGGCAGAGAGAAGCGCCGTGGCCATCTCGCCCACTTGTGCTTCGCCTTCCCAAGCACGCCCTGCATCATCCAAGCAATCCAGCACCCGCTCCACTCGGTCTAGATCGAGGTCATAACCCAACATCAAGCGGCGCCCTTCCTCAAGGACCTGTACATCGGATAACGTCCCAGGGGCATCCGGTGCGTCGGGAAATAATGGCCCCGGCGGTGTAGCAAGTTCTGTATCGGATTCGAGGAGCACTACAGGGTGACCCGCGGCGACCTGACTCCCTACTGGAGCGATAAACTGCGAAATTCGGCCATCCTTTGGCGCGAGCAGCGGCATTTCCAGTTTCATCGCCTCGAGCGTGGCAATCCGCTGGCCAGCAGTAACGGTTTGGCCCACTTCGACATCATGCGCCATGACCAATGCAGGACTAGGCGAACGAACCAGACCTCCGGAATCGCGTGCAATGCGGTGCGATACCCCATCGAGTTCGATACGGATCTGGTCAGCGTTCAACTCATACAGCAGCCGGTAAGAACCGCCGTCAAAGTCGATGTAGCCCGCGCCTGGCTCGTCGAGTCGACAACCAATAACGGCACCATCGACTCGATACACATTACGCGCCGTACAATAGACTCGAACCGACCGGCCGCTGACGCGGATATCCCGACCAGTGGCCTCGGGAACACGTTGTGGTTCGCCTTTCGCGAGGCTGGCGTAAAAGTCCCCGAGTGCCAACGCGCCCTCTTCTCGATATCCGAGCACGGCAGCTACCGCCGTTGCCAAGTTCCCCGTACCCTCCGGAACAGCCACGGGCCGGCTATCAAGCCATCGGGTATGGGTCGCACCCGATACCACTGCATCGTCCTCCAGTAATTCACGCAGTAATCGGCGATTCGTAGCGCCGCCGGCGATCGTTACCACCGTGTCATCAAGTGCACGTGCTAGACGAGCGAATGCTTCTGCTCTGGTGCTGCCCCAAGCGATGATTTTGGCAATATTCGAATCAAAGTCAGGACTGATGGTGACCCCACGCTCAACGCCTGAATCCACCCGAATCCCTGGTCCATCGGGTACGACGAATCGGGTGATACGACCTGGCGCCGGCGCATAGGACTGCTCCGGATCCTCTGCATTCAAACGTACCTCTACCGCAGCTCCTCGTGGAGCCGGGG
>PKDL01000092.1 GCA_002863065.1 Pseudomonadota bacterium | reverse complement strand
AGTCATTCAGAATCCATACACTGAGGTCTGCTTAGCTGCTGCGCTAATTCCGTTTCTCACTGGTCCTCACCTGCAAGAGGTCGCACGAATGACAAGCCTGCATGATGCGGTGCGACAGTCTGCATTGTCGGTTTTACGATGGCGTAACGTCCGACTGGGCCGTATACCGCCAGCCTCTCCAAACTCTGCAGATAGGCATTAGATGAATACGCGATTGATTCTGCGTGAGCGTGGATATTGGTGGCTGTCCTGTTGTGTCAGCCTCCATCTCTGTGTGGGCTGCAAGTATCAAGAGCCGGCACCATCTGCAGACATTTATCTCGGGGCTACCGCTCCTATGCTGAACGCCGAACCGCAGCAACCCACTAGGATTTCGAGTACTGTTCGACGCCAGTTGCGTTGGATTCAAAATGCTGCTCCCGAGGCATCTAGCTACGAATGGTCCACGCCTACATCTGGTTTGCTGGTTCGGGATAATGGCGACGTACTCAGGTTTCTCCCTGATGGCACTAAACGGGTTCTGCTCAATGGGCAATGTCAAATCGCTCTTCCCAGTCTGTTCGTGAATTGCACCGCCGAACAGGCCAGGCATGCTGTAGCAGACGCTCTCATTGGACGTGTACTTGCAGGTAAAGGTACTGCCTCACTTCGATTCGTGGAGGATGGATCTGGCGTGCGAGTCGAGGGAGGCGGTGTGACTGGACTTGTCTTGACGGCAACTGCACGTGGAATAAAAGATATACGACTCAATGATGTGCCTCTTTTGGCGGAGTTAGTGGCGGCTTCGCAGCCGAAGTCCTTAGACTTACAGCGCTGGCATGCCTTGATTGCGAATCCTACGGTCGGTTCTAGCGGTCGCACGCATCGGCGGTCATTCCGAGTGGCCTGCGTGTCGCATTCTGGGGGGCTAGCCGATATTGGCCCTGCTGTGCGACGGGCTAGAGATCGTGCCGTTGCAGCGAAGGTAGATATTCAGGAGCATGCGGGCGTCTTCCTACGCTCCCGCAAAGGGGCTCGGCAGGTTTGCGTCGTCGTCACTGGAACTGGTGCAGGAATTGAATCTTTCGAGGGGCGGCCCGTGTGGCGAACATGGTCTATTGGAGCCTATGGGCAACTTTTGGAACGTGAAGCAATCGCGCGAGAAAAAGCGCGCCGCGCTGGGGCTCGTACGTCTGGTGATTGGGTGATTACCCTGTACCACGACCCAAGTAGCACACCGGAATCCCAGTGTTGGTCGTACATCGACGTTTTTCTTTCTGGATAGTGTACTGAAAAGGACTTGTCCAATAGGGCGTACAAGCGCTATAAGACGCGACCGATTCGTGTCGAAACACCACGTGAGTTTATTCGACAGTGTACAGAGCGAGAACTAGGAGCCAAAGTCATGGGCAAGAACGACAACCGTAAGAGTCTCAAGATGCGTCAGCGTAGCGCTCAGGCTAAACTGAAGGCACGGAAGAAGCGTCTGGCTACTGCGGTTCGCGCAGAGCGAGCAACCCGCTAAATGGGCCCGATAAAGGCCAGCGTTCACCGCAGGCCTTAGCTCACAATCGGGGCCGTGATACGAAGCGGTTTCCGCGCACGGCGAATCTCCAGGGCCGGTTGGCCCAGTCGCCGGCGTAGTCCACTCCAATGCGTGGGCCCGTAGCAACATCGCGCTCAGCTATTTTTTGACATGGCACGATGAATACGTGGTCGCCGCACAGATCGGTTCCGTTCAATTCCCTCGAAATACCAAATGCACGGCAGAGTTTCCCTGGACCATCGGTGGATAGGTCTACCCCGAACAGAGGTTCGACACCTCGGATCAGCACTGCAGCAGGGTGGTCCTCGGGCCAAGTGACGACGTTCAACATGTGATATACGCCGTAAATTAGGTACACATACGCACGGCCAGGAGGACCATACATTGTGCTGGTTCGCTTCGTTTTTCCAAAACGAGCATGGCATGCTTGGTCATCTTCGCCTCGGTATGCTTCCGTTTCTACAATTCTACCGGCTACGCGTAGCCCTGAGTCGTTTACGTACACAAGTATTGCGCCCAATAGTTCTCGGGCAACAACGAGTGGGTCGTTTTCAAAAAAGCTGACTGGGAAACGCTTAGACCAATCGATATCTGCACTTTGGCCGTCATTCATCGTCGGAGGACACCGCGCTATCATCAATGATTTCGATTTCTGATGCGCGTGGTTGTAACCGATTTGGGTCCTCTGGCCGGACATGAGTGCCTGGTGGTCGCATATGCACCATACGATGGCTGAACCGCTGAAGGAGCATGGTCGCGGTCCTAGACCGGATGCTGGGCATGAGCATCGCGAAGCCTACGGCATCCGTAAGAAAACCTGGTGTAAGTAGCAACAGACCCGCAACTGCCACCAGCATGCCTTCCACCACCTGGCGTCCTGGCAATCCGCCTTGGCTGAGCTCTATTTGGAGTTCTCGTAAAATCGCTAGACCCTGGCGTCGCACATGGGTTGAGCCAACTGCTGCGGTAAGGACGATAGACCCTAGGGTGGGTAACAATCCAATCCTCGCTCCAACCGTCATGAGTAGGTACAGCTCAATTAGTGGTACGACGAGAAAGATTAGGAAGGGCACGAGATCTCCAAATGTTGTAAAGCCGCTCTGTCAGTCCCTTGACTGGTATCACCACGCGCCTCAGAATGCACGACCCATCCGATAAGGTGGTAACGGTGGAGTGTGTTGTATGAGAGAACGTGTGGTCATCGCGCTGAAAGGCGCTTGTATGGGATTTGCGGATGCAATCCCCGGTGTGTCCGGGGGCACAATGGCGCTCATCCTGGGAATATACAGCCGTTTCGTGGCGGCAATCAGTTCGCTCGGACCTTCGACGCTGCCCCTGCTGTTGAAATCAGGGTTTTATAAGGCCGTCCTCGTTGAGTTGGTGCCGGGTGAACAAGAACCGGAAGCGGGTCCGTTCAAAGACGCTGCCAGACATATTGCCTTTCTGATGAATGTGGTGGTCGGCATCCTCACGGGCGTACTGGTCGGCGTGCTGGTGCTTCCGATACTTATGGAGCGGTACCCGGAAATCATGCGGGCGTTCTTCCTTGGCTTGGTCTTCGCCTCGATCGTGGTTCCTTGGGGGATGATCCGAACAAAAAGCATGGTGTCGGTGTGTGCACTGCTGGTCATCGCGGTAGCCACTGCTGCTCTGATGGGATTAGGCAGCGTTGCATCGGGATTTGCTCGGACATCGGTGGTGGTGACGACCCCAGGCGAAGTACCGCTGACTGAAGATATGAGGATTCCCGCTATCGAATTGAAATTTGCCACCAATACTGGACAAAAGAAGCTGAAGCGAGAGATGTCGTTTCAACCCGAAGCCGATATTCACTTCAAGGCAGGTGAAGCCAAATGGGAATTCCCTGTGCTCGCAAATCAATCAGGTGTGAAGTCCAATCTACCAGCGGGCAGCTTGGTATTGGTCGTGGATGCAGTGTCTCATACGAGGCGTTCGGACTTAGAGGTGTCTCAGCCGAAAGCTGCGGCGGGAGGACAGAACCCAGCACTGTGGTACGTTTTTGTATGCGGCTCTATCGCGATTAGTGCGATGCTTCTTCCCGGTATTTCAGGCTCTTTCTTACTACTTATGCTTGGGTTATACGGGTACATACTCCACTCAGTTCGCGGCCTGATTACGCTGCAGGACACCTCAGGGGCTGAGGCTGTCGTGATTTTTATCCTTGGTCTCGTCATCGGGATACTCGCTTTCTCCCGATTTCTTACTTGGTTATTGAGTACATACCATGACCTTACAATGGCGTGCTTGGCGGGACTCATGCTCGGGTCGTTACGTGCATTATGGCCGTTTAGAGTCGGAGCGGGGCACCTCGCACAGAATGTCATTCCGCCACATATTGATGGCACGGTGTGGGGGGCGATGGCGGCAGCTGTCTTCGGGCTACTCTTGGTTACAGTATTAAATAAGGTGGGTCGAAAAACACCCACTTAAGCACAAATTGACCCCTCTCACAAGAAACTCCATTGCCCTGTAATTCATTGTTTTTATTGGATCATGGGTGCTTCCCCTGAGTTGGCATAACACTTGATTACTCCTGGGTCGCTAAGTCGCAGCGGGGACTTAGTGAGGAGTGGTCATGCGACGAGTCAGCCTAATAGCAATCCTTGCCAGCGTATGTTTCGTCAGTGGCGCTCACGCAAGTAACAAAAGCTTATTTACGGTCGGGCTCGGTGCAGGTCTCGGGGTGAACAACTCCACACCTCTGTTCGGTTCTACAGCGACTCGGTTTACAACCGAGCTCAGCTTGAAAATAAAAACGTTACACGTCTTTGGTTTTGAATTCGCTTACGCACCTACCGACACAGTCGATGAGTCACAGGCGCTGGTCTTCGACAGCACTTATCGGATCAGTGCTCTTTTGTATATTGTGCCAACGTATCCGGTAGGTTTTTATCTGAAGGGCGGTCTTGGCGCAGGGAAAATCACGGAGTTATTCACCTTTGATGCTCCAACAACCAGCTATCATGCCGGTGCGGGACTAGATATCTACGTGGGAGAGCACGTAGTCATTGGTTTAGAATACCTCCTGCTCCTGCCGGGCGTAGGTTCGGTGCGCGAAACCATCGCTACTTTCGCGAATGATGAGCTTCGTAGATACCAGGAGCGTGATCGGTCGCAGCCCTATGTATCAGAGGCACCTCCGGTGGGCATTGAGGACTTCATTTCACCAACCAACTTTCGTGTTCAAGTGAATGCGCGCTACTACTTCTAGCCGCCATCGAGGGCTTCAATCCAGTACAAGATGCGCAGATTGCAACTGAGTGATGCACTAGGCGGCGGTAGGAGATGTGTGTACGCCGTTCTAGCCGCGCGCAGTCAACCAGAGCCCGGTAAGGACAAGAAGAATTCCCATCACCGTTTGCACTGCAATATTGACCGCAGCTACCCCGAGTCCGTTGTCCTGAGCGAGGCGAACAGTGTCGCTTGCATAGGTGGAAAAAGTGGTGAAAGAACCCAGAAAACCGGTCAGGAGAAATAATCCGACATCGCTGCGCAATCCTACTCGCCGACTGAGGTACCCGTATACGATACCGAACAGCAGACAACCGAGTAAGTTTACAGCGAGTGTTCCGGCTGGGTATTTATTGACCCACCTGGTGATGATTAGCTGATTCAGACTCCACCTGGAGAGCGCACCGAGCGCTCCACCGACAGCGACTGCCAATGGTGCCATCGACTACTTGATAACCCTGAGATGGCCGACTTGGCGCACGGCCCCTCCCACTTCATCCAGTTCAGGCAGGTCCTCAGTAAGAGGCGCCTCAGAGGCGAGTGGAAACGCGACCGCCTGTGCCATGAGCTCCAGGGGCATATCATCTGGCCAGACCCGCCATTCACCAGTCACATGGCTTGAGCACGCGAATACCGCGGACCACGGGATAACCGTAAGATGTGGTACCCCGCTAAAGCTAAGGCTGGCCTCGACTCCCTCGTCAGAGATATCGAACTGATCCAGATAAAATCGGTAGGAGTAGTTCAGCCGCAGGTGGTGGTCGGTTGTGAAATGCTTGGGGACGTCGACATCTGTGTGCCTGGCGTCCAAGTGCAGCATCGTTAGACCTCGCTCCAGCATATCCTGGAAAGCAGTCTTCTTTTCGGCACCGTCCGCCATGGTTTCCCCCAACTAGTCCATTCCCATGCAAGGTCTCCGTACCGCAGGCGTTGGTGTCGCGTCAAGAAAGAGAAGATGACTCATTGGGTTTCTTTCACGTAGCGCCGAGACGGCGACGTCTTCTATTCGAAATCGCGGGATTTTCGTGCACGGTGACTTCGCCTTGGCGGAGCAATGTTTTCTCCCATAATCCAACGTATGATTCGACCGCGGTGGGGTCGGAAAGGGTGAAGTAGCTCGAGCATACGGCTGTCGTTTGAACGGTGCTCGCCTTCAAGCGCATAGGCGACGCTATGCGGTAGTGCATAATCTCCAGTAGGCACTGCATCGGCTTCCGCCCAATATAACGCCAGCGTCATTTCCGTAGTCCACGGACCGATACCCCGAATATGCTGGAGACGGTAGCGAAGCTCTTCGGTTGAGCTGTTAGCCCAGGTGTCGATGCGGTCAGCAAGCCGCGCTACCTCTAGAAGAATTCGCCCTTGTTGCTCGGCAATATTCATTCGTCGAAGCTCAAGTAATGTGGCTCTACGAAGTTGGAGTGAGGCAGGTGGAAGGCGTAATTGATCGCAGGGTGCGATCGAACCATGGCGCCGGACCAGATGTCGCCACTGAGTGGCTGCTTGCTGCCATTCAATGCGCTGTTGGAGAATGATCTGAATCAGTCGATCCGAAAACGAAGCACTCTTGCTCAGCCGTACACCTCGACAACGTTTAGACAGTCGTTCGACCACGGGATGTCCGGCGAGTGTTGGGCTGACGTCATTCAGTCCGAGGAGGTCTTCTGCACTGGCAATTGCATGAGCAGCACCCGGTCCCAAGGCGGATACTCGGATCTCATGGGGAGTGTCTCGCAGGATTAGGGTCGCGGGCCCACTAGGATACCAACGCGCCTGTTGGAACTCATGCTTGGTAAGTGATGTCGTCTGGTCGTAAGACCCGAAACGTAAGAATCTCAAGGTGCCCCAGAAATCATAATTCGGTGGGCGTGGCAGGATGTGTTCATTCATCTTTTTCGGGATGCATTGGTGAGTCGTTTTGATGTCTCTAGCGTATGAAGTAGCGTTTGAAAGTCTGCGCAGCGTTGGTGTGAGACCATATTTTAGGGGCTTTGGGAGAGACGTGTTTAGATACGGCCATGCCGAATCGCGAACCGACCAAGGCTCCGCCGTATAAGATAGATCGCGAGCATCTGAAACGAGTATGTTCGGTAGAGTTCGTGAGGACTAGTGGTCCAGGCGGCCAGCATAAAAATCGGCGTGAAACCGGTGTGCGCCTCTTTCATCCACCGAGTGGTGTGGAGGTTGTCGCAAGTGAACGACGGGAGCGGCCACGGAATCTTGAATTAGCATATGAACGGCTCGTTGAGATTCTGACCCGTCGAAATAGGGTGCGACGCCAACGGATCACAACTCGCATACCAAAGTCACAGAAACGACGTCGACTGGAATCGAAGCGGCGTCAGTCGACGCGAAAAGCCAACCGGCGCGTAGTCGATGATAGCTAGAGGGAAGGCATTCGTCGCTTGAGCCAGCCGCAACGCGCGATCCAATCATTAATATTGTCCAGATACCCTCGAGAAGAAAACAGTGCTTTCGCTTGGATATATTGTGCGGCGGCCTCGTCATATTCCCCTTGCCGCCGATAGGCGTGTGCAAGTTGTAGATGGGTTTCCCGAATAAGGAGCGGAGAGGGTAACTTGAGTTCCAAGGCTCTGAGATGCGCCTGTATACCGCGTAGCTCGTCGTCAGATTGCACATACCTCCTTGCTAGCAGGTACTGTACGACTGAATCTTGTGGGAAGTCATTGGCGAGACTTTGTGCAGAATCTGTAGCCGATTGAGGCGTCTGGTGGGTGTCGAAGAGATAACTTCGTAGCCTGTCTCCGAGGTATGAGCCTTGGCGGTTCTCAGTGGCGTACGCTGAGACTGCGATTCGCCGACGGGCGGACAGGCTCAAGGGCATGTTTAACAGTTGGAGATAGGCTGTATGTGCATCAGTTGTTCGGCCCTTCAGCCAGTCGATATCTGCTATCGCCTGCAACGCGCGGGTGCGTATCACAGAACCAGCCGTTTCATTCATTGCGAGGGCTTGGGCATGGTCGAGTGCGGCCACTAGCTGATGCGCTTGAAGTAGGGCGTTCATGAGCTGCAGGCGCTTATCCAGAGATGGGTCGAACGCATAAATACGCTCCATCAGTTCAATAGCTGTGTTGAATTCTTTCCGATTAAGAGCGGTACGGGCCTGCTGTTCCCATTGACCAATTTCGAGCGCACAGACGCGAAAAAATCGACTTGGAGCATCAAAGCGGAACTGCGCCTGGGCTAGGTCGGCATCTGATAGAGGCACTGCATGCCGGTCACGAAGAAATGACTGCCATTGGTGAACGAGTGCCGTCAATGAGGTATTGAAGGTCGTGAGAAAGTCACCCGTGGCATACAATCGATTGACCGCTTCCTGGCCGTAGGTGGTCCGTAAAAACAAAATGAAAGAACCCGTCAAAGTATAGGCTTTGGAAGAGCCGGCCGAGAGAAAGCCTCGCTCGGATAGCAGGTCCGTAATAGGAGGAGCGATACCAATTTCCCGCATCGCAGCACTCCACTGGTGTATAGATAGTCGGCCTCGGGCACCCTCATGCGATACTGCGAAGCCTTCAACTAAGGCCATTCGAGGGAAGACGCCTGCCCGTGTGGGAATTCCTAACCAGCCTGTATTTATATCTGCACCAAAGACATGGACGAGTTCGTGCTTTAGCACCAAGGCACCTACGCCTATCCGGTTGAGATGTATTGTTTTGCTCCATGGTTTGGCGATGTACGTGCGCCCTGCACCCATCAGCTCTTGTTTTTGTGTGGCGCTCGAGTAGATGAATGAGGTGATCTTTTCGATGGGCGTAACCCCCATTTCCGAAACAAGCTGTTCGAAGCGGTACTCATGGTCGAGTGCGATATCGTCGATTGCGTCCAGTGGGTGCGCTTGCCGATCGAAGATTAGGATAAAGTGGTCTGTCTCCAGGCGGCCTCCAAGCTTATTTTCGATCCGAGATGCCGTTAGCTGATACCGGGATGTGAGTCCAATGCTGGCTAAGGTTAAAAGCATAATAGCGGTCTTGCCTTGTCGGGGGTATTTCGGACTTAGTCGGCTGGAGAAGATGTATCCGAGCCCTACCATCACACTTACGGCGCGAAATTCAGACCATGCAGCACTAACGCGAACTACTGGGTCATAAATCGCGCCATTGAGATACCCAATGAAGATATTGAAGGCGTAAATGGGAGGGCGCGTATAGAACCAGTAGATGTTAGCGAAAATAAGACTTATCCAGAATATAAGAACGACTTTCGTAGGCCCTTTGGGCATGAGCTGGCGTGCGGAAAGGCCAACCCCCAAGGCCACGATAGACCCAACTACGGGGCCGAGGAGATAGTGCATAAAACCAAGACTGGGGGCACAGTTGGCGACAAATAGTGCGGATACTCCAACCGGTATCAGGGGTAATAAGGCCAGCCAAAGTGTGATTGCTGCCGCACGAGGGAGTTGTAGGGTGCTGTCTTCTGGTGCTGTGTCCCGCGCGATTACAATCGCGACGGTAAGGGGTAGGCATAAGGCAACAGCGAATGCATAGTAGTAATTTAGCAGGTTTGCCTGAGGTAGCAGCTGAAGCAGGCTACAATACCCAAGTACGACCAGAGTTCCGATGCGGACGGGTCGTGAGACGTTGCTCATAGTCCTATCTTTTGAGCGTGGATAACGGGACAACTTTGGTGATGAGGTTTGGATCGGTCGGGGTAAGGGTCTCGTTCATCGCCCCTTGTCTGTATCCTTGCAGGTCTACCGTCACGTAGGTAAATCCCTGTGCTTTCATATATTCGACCATTGAGGTTCGAAGCTCAGGTTCTATCAGCCGCTGCAGGTCGTCGGGTGCCACCTCAATGCGGACGATAGTATCGTGGA
>PKDL01000093.1 GCA_002863065.1 Pseudomonadota bacterium | reverse complement strand
CCTGACGACATCACGATTGGTCGCAGTCTGCGTTTTCGGCGTGGCTATCGCTTTTCTGCCGGGTGCGCCCATGGGCTTTGCGTGGACTGTCTTCGCATCCATAATCTCGGGAATGGTGGTTGGCATTGCGTTTCATCTAATGGTCGGGAATCAAAATGATCCTCACCGGCTCATGGTGGCAACGCTCGGCACCCTTGCGTTAGGGGCAGGGTTATCAGAGTCTCTCTCACTGGCGCCAATCATGGTGGGTTTGATGAGCGGGCTGAGCATCGGCACATTATCACCGGTGTCCGAATCGCTGTCTCACACGATACGACGGCTAGAGAGACCTGCCATAGTCGCACTATTCTTGTTTGGCGGGGCCCATTTTTCCGTTCAGGACCCGGTCTTGTTTGTTGTAGCGGTTGGCTATGTCGCGGTCCGGTTTGCTAGCCTACGAATCGCCGCCATCCTAGCGCGTCCCGTGTCGAGTGAACTCGAATATGCAGTACCTGGATTATGGCGCGCGTATCTCTATCAGGGCGCACTGACAGCAGCCATCGCACTGAATTTTGAAGCGCTTATGCCAGGGGCCATGGGTCTTCTGGTCGAAGGCACCTTATTAGTAGCAGCGATCGTGAATCCACTGATTTCCTGGAATGCGGCTCGTGATTTGCTGCGCGATGTCGGGGAAACTGGGCGTCAACGCCCATCACTGCCTACATCTGAGTCATTGAATACAGAAGTGTCTCTACGAGAGGGCAGTGCATGATAAATCGCCGTCTCATAGCAATTTTCCTGCTTCTCGGGATCATGGGAGGATTGCAGTACCTGCCCGGAGTGGATGTCCAGTCAACCGCTCTGGTGGGGTTTGTTCTGCTTGCCGCGTATGCGTTGGCAGAAATCACGTCCAGCCTCAAACTGCCACGAGTGACAGGCTACATCTTGGCAGGGATTGCAGTAGGGCCTTTCACGTCGGGCTTAGTTAATACAGCGACGGTGGCAGACTTTCAGATTTTCAACGAGTTGGCTCTCGCGTTGATCGCCTTGGAAGCTGGACTCGAACTACACGTGAATTCGCTGAAAAAGGTTGCGAAAACACTCGGCAGCATTGTCGCTGTGAAGATTCCGCTGTCGTGGCTCTTCATTGGCGGTGCGTTTATCGCCGCGGCTCCGTTGTTACCGGTTGGAAATACTCTTTCGATGACGGACAAACTATCGATTGGTCTCGTTCTCGGCGCGATCGGTGTGGGTACGTCACCAGCAGTATCTATTGCAGTCATTTCGGAGCTAAAAGCGAAAAACCGGTTGGCTGATCTAGTTTTAGGGATTGCCGTAGCGAAAGACGTCGTCATGATTGTCATGCTCGCCACGGCTATAACCATCGCGGGACTCTTTGCCCCCGAAAGTCAGGGGTTCGACCTCGCGGTGTTCAAGAACCTCGGTACCAAAGTGACCCTGTCCCTCGGCGCTGGCGGGGTATTGGGTGCTGGGTTGATCCTCTGGTTGCGTTTCATTCGCTGGGAAATGGTCCTGCTGTTATTATTGCTCGGATATGGCGGTACTGATCTAGCCGAAACACTGCATCTTAAGCCGTTGCTTGTCTTCATTGGCGCGGGTTTCACGGTAGCTAACTTCAGCGATTTTGGGCATGACCTGCACAAGCCCCTCGCTCTCGTCGCAGTCCCAGTCTTCGTTGTGTTTTTTACGACTGTAGGTGCCGGCCTAGATTTGGGAGCCGCGGTAGCCGTTGCTCCGGTGGTGGGGATTCTATTCGTTGCCCGTGTTGCCATGCTCGCGGTGTCCACGCGTATTGGAGGTCAACTTGCAGGTGAGCCATCAGGTTTTACGAACCGCACTTGGCCTGCATTTGTTAGTCAGGCCGGGGTAGCACTCGGTTTACTCCTGATTGCGAGAGATAGCCTTCCTCAATACGCCGCACTTCTTGCCCAAGTAGGCACTGTACTTGTGGGATGCAACCTCCTGATAGGTCCCATTCTTCTCCGTCTATCATTGACCCGAGCGGATCAAGCGGCGGAGCAGACCTCACAGCCAGTTGCGAAGGCGGATCGCTCAAGGCGTCCGGTTGAGCCGGAGCTCGTAGAGTTACACACAGCGATTCACAGCCGGATAGAGACGCTTTTCCTTGCCGTCGAGACAGATGTTATCCGGAGTTGGTTGTCTCACGCACAGTCGCAGCTATCCCGCATCCAGACAGCCGATAGGCAATCGATCTGTGCTTCTATTGGGCCAGCGTTATCGCCACTGGAGGTGTCATCAGCGGCCCAGGTCCTAGATGGTTTGGTCCGAGATACCCGAGAGTGGATTCAGACGCTCCCTATCGGACTACGAGCTCCGCTTACTGGGGAACATCTCTTGGAACCGACCAATGCGCGTCAACGTGTACGTGCATTTTTTCTCGCGCCGAGAACCTCTCGTGGAAAAGCCATGCGCTGGGTGCCAATACGTGAGCTGTGTCGCCAACGCATCGAGGGTCTCATTCTACCAGAGCTAGCAGACGTACTGGCAGAGATTGCGGTACTGGAGGCAAATAGGATTGATACACTCAGCCATCTTGCTGATGAAGTATCTCGTCGCACGGTGGACGTCGAAGCACGGGTTATTGAACTTGAGAATTCGCTGAGGGCCGCAGCGGATACACTGAGTAGAGATGTACGGACCAGAGCCGATACGACAGTTGTGAGTCTGGGAGTAGCTCTCGCCGATGGTGGAACGCCTCGGATGCCAAGTTCTGTTCTGCGGTTTACTCTGGTAGCGAAGGAAGTGGACGTTGCCGTCAACAGGCTTGCCAATGCTGGGCAGACGTTAGGAACGATGTTGGCTAGCGTACAGGGTCGGGCGCGTGTCAGACTGGCCCTTGCTCGTGCTCGCAGCCGGCTCGCAGATGTTCTCAGCGTCGATTTCGAACGCTGGCATGACCATGTTATCTCTCCATCCCTCGCGAAAGTCGGGGATATTCGTTCGGCTGCGGCTAGATGTCATGCTCGCCTCGCAGACCACATCGGATCATCCGATGCACTGTCCAACGTTCAGTCTGACGCTACTGCATTTGATGCATTGGTTGTGGCTGGATTACCGGTCATCGATTCATTGCGGGTCGCCTCTCGAGCTCAGTCTCCGATACATGGATTTCAAGAGGCATTACCCAAAGTCATCGACGACCTCCCCGAGTTCTTGACTGCGGTACCGACGGATTGGGTACCTACCGCAAAATCAGCGTGGAGCGTCCCATCCGCCACGGTCGTATTGAAGCAGCATGTATCCGAGCGCGTTGGGTCGGAATTGGAGTGGACACTACGGGACATAAGTGATCGCACGGACAGGCTCATTGCTCGGGTGGCGCATCGTTTTGGAGAGGTAGCTGGTTTGGCCGCTGATGGATATTCTGCGGCGATGCGTGGTCTACATAGCCTTGACACCGCTGGAGAGCAGCAGAGCCTGTCCATGATGCCCGCGGATGCGGCTCTGGGACGGGTAATACGTGCGTTAGACCGACTCGGCTCGGAACTAAATGTGGGTTCAGGTGTATTACGGACGGAGCTTCTCGATGCACTGAATGCGACGTTATCCGGTGCCGAAACCGATGCGTTGGGAGATAGCCGAGTCCGGCGTTCTCGAGTCGCTCAAGTTCGACGTGCTGGGGAGGCTGTACGGCAATATATCGCACGTATCTATTCATTGGCGCGGCTGATAATCAGCCAGCCAGCAGCTGTTTTGGCCCGCATCCGCAATAGCTACTTGGTTCGAGATCTCGAGCTGCTTGAAGGTAGTCTGCGTCTGGATCCCCACCATATGCGGGCAGACGTATTATTATTGTCTCCAACCAAAGAGCACATTCAGGACCTTCCCTATCTACTGCGGCGGTTCTTCTCCCCAGGCGCCTTGTCGGCCCTAGGGGGGGCTCCAGTCGCTGCAGCGCAGGCGGTTGAGAGTATTCGAGATGCTTGGAATCGATTTACCACTGGAGAGCCTGTATCGATGCTTCTCTCCGGTCCCGAGGGCAGTGGGAAGTCCAGTGTTGCTCAGGCTACGCTGCGCGGAATGCTAGAAACTGACGTAGTTCGCGTCGAACTCGGCTTGGGCAGTCGTACGGAGGCTGAACTCTCGCGAATTATTGGCACCTCCATTGGCGCCTTCGGTGTGGGTGATTTCAGTGCGCTTGAAGCGGCGATCCTGAAACAACCGAAACGGGTGTTCTTGCTCGACCCGTTCGAAGAGCTTTTCTCACGCACACCTGCCGGGCTAAATCATGTACGTCGCGTGTTAGAGCTCATAGAAAATACGCGACATGCGGTTTGCTGGGTCGTCTGTATCAATGGTTCAGCTCGCTACTTGTTGGACCGGATGTGTCATTTCAGTCATGCGTTTACCGACCGAATTATCTTCGTTAGGAAAAGCGGATCAGAGCTTGCAGAAATCATGGAAAATCGCGCGCAGTTGGCCGGTTTTCAGGTCGAATATCCATCACCACGAACGGCCTGGTCTTGGTTGGCTGGAGCATTGCGAACGGGCTTTCGTACTTCGGAGTTGCGTCGATATAGCTTTTACAGAGAACTCGCTCGGGCTTCTGGTGGGAACATTGCAGATGCAACTAATCTCTGGATTCGCTCGATTGAAGGTATCGATGGAGATATCGTTCACGTACGGAATATCGGTGTCCCGAGTCTTGCTTGGTTTGGGCAGCTCGGTCGTGATGCCCATCGGTTATTAGCGCTGGCGGTGGTTGCTGGTGGCGTGACTCGCAGTGAAGCCAGGGAGGCGCTCCGGTGGAGTGACGACCGATTAGCTCCACAGTGGAGCCTGTTGCACGCGACTGGTCTCTTTCGGCCCATGGAGTCTGAGCCTGATCGATTTGAGGTGTGGCCATGCAGTTGGCGTACGGTGGTAGAGCGCCTGGTGGAAACCGGAGAACTGCCGGCACCACGAGATACCACCGAGGAGGATGAGCTGTAATGCCAGCATTTGAATCTATCGTCGTGATGCCTTTGGAATCTGTCGGCTGGGTCTTGCTTCGTCTTCTGGTTTTTGGAGTAGGGGTATTGTTTCTGGGCTCCCTCTGGGACCGATTGATACAGCTGTCGATGGCGCTACGACATCGCTGGGCGCATCGCATGGGAGTTCGCACTGGTGGTATCAAGTGTGTGCTCTGGCTCGCCGCATTCGGTTATTCGTTGCAGCCCGTATTCGTCGTAAGCCCGGCCTTTGTGGCTCTGATGTTAGGGGCGTCCTTGATCATCCTATCCACTTGGGGACGTTTTGAAGTACTCAATGCAATATCTGGCATCGCGGTCAGTCTAAGAGCTCCTTTTTCGTTGGGTGATGAGATTGTGTTGGGTTCACACCGTGGAGTGGTTGAACATGTGGGACTAACACGGTTGAGGTTGCGTGCAAGTGACGGATCCCATTTAGAAATCCCTTGCAGCGTATTAGCGACCGCGAAGCTGGTGCGACCACCGCGCGACGCGCACTCGATACCGGTGGTGCTCGTAGTGGATGGTCCGACGACGATACCGCCAGATGTGGCAGCTGCTGCGATGCGAGACCATGCCCTTTTATCGCCCTACACGGACCCTGATGCCCCTGTGATAGCAACGTCAGCCGGTGAAGGCCGGATCCGCATTGAACTGACACCGATTCACTCCGATGAAGCAGCGATGTTGGAAGGCGATCTTCGGGCTCGTGTGAAGTTGGTGTGAAGCACCCATGGAAACCCAGTTATCTTCGGAATCAGGGCGTGCTGACACCGGCACAGCGTCGAATATTACGTGAGCACTGGTCATCGTATGGGATTACTTTGGACTACGGGACGCCGATAGATTGGGCTGAACAGTTTGGCCGTAATGCACCCATGCTGTTCGATATTGGGTTTGGTCGGGGTGAGTCTTTGGTGTCCGTCGCAAAAGCGCGTCCTGACTGGAATATCGTAGGAGTAGAAGTGCACCGGCCAGGCATTGCCTGGGCACTCCGTAGAGTCATGGCGGAAAACCTTACAAATATTCGTCTGATCCGCGGGGATATATTGTGGCTGCTAACGGACTTTGTAACCTCTCCAATCATTTCAGAAATGCGAATCTTTTTTCCGGAGCCCTGGCCCAGAGCTCCCGAGCGGCGTTTGGTGCGGACTGACACATTAGAGACATTTGCGAACGCAAGTGTACCCGGAGCAGTGTGGAGGTTTGCTACCGACGATTCCACCTATGCCGCGCACGCCAAAAACGCATTCAATTCAGTCATGTACCTAGAGCCAATCGACGAAGAGACCCGATGTCCGGATCGGCCTATTACGGTGTATGAGTCTAAAGGGCAGCAGGCAGGGCGTACAATCACCGACCTACAATATCGGTACAATGGATGACGCTGGAGCGTACGCGGTAGCGCAATGTGTGGGCAGTCCGGTTGATGGTTCGCAGCCAGCGCTTGAAATCAGTAACCGCGCACCATCTCAAGTGCTTGACCGGCCCGGATTTCACGTGTGGACCGCAAGACAATCGCCATCGAGGTGTTTTCGAATGGCTCGATGACCATGACTTCGCCCTGGTTTTCCCAGGGAAAGTTCTTGAGTTCTTTGTTGCTGAGTCTTCGATAGCCATCCCCTCGTGCACGTATGATGAGCCGGTTCCCTCGACGGACTTTCTGGTTAAATCCTTTATCGATCAGAACGTAGTCATGCTCTGCTAATTCGCGAGTGCTACCGAATGTGTCGACAACAGTCGCCCACATGGAGACACGGTTTTCTACTGGCTGGACTAACTCATTATTCCAGACTCGCTTCGTGACTAAGTCACCGCGCTGAATCTCTTCGAAGCTATCTAGGACTAGGCTGTTTATGTAAGGCTTGGTCTTGTCGACATTTAGAATTCGGATGTAGCCCAGGTGTTTGACGAGCCATCCCATGCGTTTCCCGGATATCGGATGGATGACTGCCTTCTGGGGCCGATACACCGTCCATTCTTCACCCGGTAATATTCGCTTTGGAATATCGAATTTGAGGTAGGTTTCGTCGAGCTCACCGAGCAACATCTTTTCTTCGCGAGACGCTACGATGCGACCGGATTGTTTGTACTTACGTTCCGTTACAAATCCTTGGAAACGCGCAAGTATCTCTTCCAATCGGGGGCGGTCAGAGAAGCGTGACTTTGCAAATACGACCGCTTTTTTGTTGAGGATCCGACGTGGCCGCAGGTAGAGCAGGTCGCCAGGGTATACCCAGTGAGGATTGGTGATCTGAGGGTTGTAGCTCCATAGAATTGGCCAGTAGTATCCGTCTCCGAAAAGCCCTTCTGAGAGTTCCCAGAGGGTATCACCCTCGGAAACGATATACGTCCCCGGTGGCCGAGTTGCCTTCGTTTCATTGGTCCTGATGTTAGGACCATAACGCTTATCGTCGCCGTACTGCCCTTCAGCGATCATCGGCAAACATAATGCGGCAAGCAGCACTACTTGGGCTGCTTTCACGGAATCTTCTCCAGATTACGAGATGCAAGCTTGGCAATCGGAGTATCTGGGAAGTTTTCAATCACCTGCTGAAGTACTTCTCTTGCCTGGCGGTAGTTTCGGAGTTGCAGGTAGGTGAGACCCACCTTGAGCATTGCGTCGGGAACCTTATTACCCTGCGGGTACCCGAGCACTACTTGGTTGAAACGTTGGAGCGCTTCAGACCACAGGGCGCGTACATAGAAGCACTCTCCCATCCAGTAGAGCGCATTGTCCGCATGCCCATGTGTTGGATGACTTTCTACAAACCCGGCGAATGCATCGATCGCCTGTGGGTAGCGTCCCGCCTTGTAGTGGGCGAACGCTGCTTTGTACTGCGCTACTGCTTTTCGCTGTGCAGAAGTCGTGGTCCGATTCTTTTCTGATTTACGCGGTGTCTTCGCAGAATGTGGGCTGCCGGGCCGCGACGTTTTCGTAGTCGCGCCTGATCCACCACGAATTACCGTCCCATCATCAGTGAGTCGGTCATAGGTTACAGGCCCAGTAGCAACCGGTCTGCCATCATCCGGGTCGAATGCCACTGGAGTCGGTCGGGTCGGACGGAGTTTCACGGTCGGTATCGACTGCACCTGTCGGTAACGTCGGGCGAGCTGACGTTTCATCGTATCCAGTTGGTCTTTCGTATTAAACAGCTCGGTATCGTGGTCCTCAACGCGGACAGAAACTGTCGCATGGGCCTTACGGAGCTGAACGATCTGCTTCTGCAGACCCTCCACCTGTTTTTCAAGAATTTGTACTTGGCTGGGGCCGCAACCGAAAAGGCTAACGGACACCAGCACGCAAAATGCAGCGCGCATATGCACTCCTTGCAACGGCATTTGAGCCGAGTAACGCGCGGTGAGCTTAAAGCCCAGAGAGTGATGCCGCAAAAACTTGACCTATTTCGGTGTGTAGTTTCCGCTTTTGGACGGTTTTCCACACCATTTTCCTGGGAAATGAGAGGTGGAGGTCGCGAACAACCCGCCCTTCCGCTTCTTGTGGGATGTATTTCTCTGATGACTTTCTCGGTTCTTCTAATTACAACCTGTCCCCAATACAGCAGTAAGTTCTGGAATGCGCATCATCCTGGTGGTTTCGCCATGGCTATGCGCTATGTGTCCTCATGAGATGCCGGTGAAGCGGAGAGGTTTGATGCAATTTTGGAGAAGTCTGGTGTGCTACTACACAGTGGTGCTAGTCGGGGTGGGGTGCGGTCAGGACGACTCGAATCTCGCTGCTAGTGATGGCCTGGTAGACGGAAGTGCAGATATCGCTAATACAGGCGGGATGGATAGCATGACTGGCCAGTCGTCTGATGCCATGGGCGAACAGGACGGTAAGGATGGTACATCCGCTAGCGATGGCGCCACGGGTATGGATGGTAGTTCTGCATCAGAGCCTTGTGATCCTGAGTGTCTACCGGGACAGGTTTGCCAAAATGGTGAATGCCAGGATCCTATTATTTGTGAGCCGGGTACGTTCGTATGCGAGGGGCTCACGTCGAAAAAACAGTGCAATGCCACGGGGACGGCTTTTTTGGAGCCCGAGTCTTGTCCTGGCGAGCAGCTCTGTTCAGCTGGTCAATGTGGTCAGAAATGTAATCTGGACCCCAAATGGGGTGCATATGTCGGCTGTGTCTTTTGGACGGTGGATCTGCCTCTCTGGAAGGATCCCACGATCCCGAATACGCCCAACCTGCCTCATGCTGTTGTCGTGTCCAATCCATCAGAGCAGGAAGCGACTGTAACTTTCACACCACCTCCAGGAGTTCAATTCACATTCAATGACCTCACGGTGCCAGGAGGTGGGAACCGGGTGTTTGAATTTCCACCGCTTAGTCTTTCAGGCAATGACATCTATGATCTCGGTATTCGCCTCGAGTCGAATCGACCAGTGCTCGTGCATCAGTTTAACCCGTGGGATAATACCTACAGCAATGACGCCTCTCTTCTCTTGCCCGAGCCTCTATTAGGGTCTGAATATGTGATCTTATCGTGGCCTACAGATGCTCGGTCGCTGGTTGAGTTACCCATACCTGGGCTGGATGATTTTGGCGGACCCAGTGTGTTGAGTTATCTGTCAGTCGTCGCACCGTATGATGACACATCCGTTACGGTGCGCTCATCGGCCAGAATTCAGGGGAC
>PKDL01000511.1 GCA_002863065.1 Pseudomonadota bacterium | reverse complement strand
TGCGAGTTGAACCCGCAATTTACGGCATGATAGATTTCAGCCAAGATGAATAGTGCCTTTCTGCGGAACCCCACGATACTGAGACGGTCGCCTGCCTCACAAGCACGCATGACGTCCTACTGTATCATCGCCTGTTTCAGCCTATCGGCTCTCTCCGCGTGTACAGAAATCATTCAGAATTTCGAAGACACATGCGTTCCGGACACGCTCAAGTGTGTTGAAGGCGATGTGTATAAGTGCAAGGAGGACGGAAGTGCTTTCCTAGTTGCCAAGGAATGCGCGCCGGACGGTCCATGTGGCGGTGAACCTCCCGATTGCGCTATCAGCATTACACCAGCCAATACATGCCAAACAGATTCAGACTGCGAGTCTCAGCTAGGAACCGTAGGGGAGTGCTATCGCGCAACCTGCGAAGAGGGTACGTGCAAGGTTCGCAATCGCGACGGAGAAGCGTGTGATGACGGAAGTGAATGCACGCTGTCGGATACCTGCGCTGAGGGCATCTGTCTGGGGACACTGATCGACTGTAACGACGATAATATCTGTACTCTTGATGAATGCCAGCCTGAAACAGGCTGTGTGAATTCGAACCTCGACGGCAATATTTGTGATGACCAGAATCCGTGTACGGTGGACGACACTTGTGGCGGAGGCGAATGCCAGGGTACGCCTAAGATCTGTAATGACGGAAACCCCTGCACCGACGACCTATGCGATGCGAGTACCGGCAACTGCGCCAGTATCGCTATTTCTTCGCCCTGCGATGATGGAGATGCATGTACGAACAGCGACCTCTGTCAAGCCGGTATCTGCATCGGCACTCCCGCATTCGCCTGCGAGACCGACGAGGATTGTGGAACGTGCGACAGCAACGACCCGTGTAAAGGCCAACCACGCTGCGGCGAGAATGGGTTTTGCATATTGGACCCGACAACAGCATTTCAGTGTCCACAAACCGGTCTTGGAACCTGCGATATCAACCAGTGTATTACTGTAAACAACGAACCGACATGCCAAATAATTGGACTGGAAGACGGCACCATGTGCAGCGATGGCAGTGAGTGTACTGTGGGCGACGTGTGCCAAGGCGGTTCATGTATTGGCACCGTCGACAGCACCGTCCCAGGATGCGGTGTCTATAAGCTAACCTGGTGGGAATTCAACGCCGGTATCGAGCAAGCAACCGATAACACCTACATTCTGCAAGCCGCCGTTGGTTCACCCAATATCGTCGGTAGCTGCATAGATTCGACATATCGCATCCAGGCTGTTGGGCTAGGAGTACAGTAGATGAGAAGGAGCGGATAAGGATGAAACACCAGGTCTTCATAGCGGCGATGGCGACGCTCCTGCTCGGCTTCCCTGCACTCGGTTCAGCCCAGGCACCGGGATTGATGAGTTTCCATGGCTACCTAACAGACCTGTCGGGGAATCCTGTGGATGAGCCAGAGCTAGGAGCCACTTTCCAAGTCAATATCTACCACGAATCCGATTCCACTCAGGCGTTTTGGACCGACGAGTTCGTGGACGTTCCCGTGTCGGGCGGAGTATTCCGTCTTCTCCTTGGCTCAGGAAATAATCCTCTGCCATCGAATGCCTTGGATGGTGGGGTCAAGTACGTCGGAATCGGCGTTAATAGCGGTCCCGAAATGGAGCCAAAGCTACAGTTGGTCAGTGTGCCCTACGCTTTCCGGGCAGATACCGCGAATACTGCCAATATCGCATCCTCAGCCGACGCTTTAGCTGGAATACCGGCCGCCAACTACGCCCAGATAAGTGCTGTTGATGCAGTGCAAGGTGAAGTGGCCGCGCTTCAAGCCACTATTGAATCGTTACAGGGGAAAGTAGACGTTCTACAGGCGCTGGTGAATGGCGCAGGATGTGCCAATGAATGCGTTCCAGGCAGTCAGGGGTGTTCAGATGATCTCAGCCAAATTTGGACCTGCGGAGAGGCGAATGATGATGACCCGTGTACTGAGCAACTGTATGAAACTTGCACAGGACTGGAAAAGTGCCATTTGGGCGAATGCACATGTGCACCCAACTTCGCCACCGTCTGCTCGGGAAATTCGGCGTACAACCAGGACAGCTGTGGACAACTAGGTACCCTCATTGGCGTCTGCGGCGAAGGCCTATGCAACTTGGGTACATGCCTAGACTGGGAGCTCGAAACACCACCAGCGCTTGCCGGCATGAACGATACCTATGCCATCGGCGGTGAGCTGTATTCGGTCGGAGCAAACGGTCAAATCGTCCACTATGATGGCAATACTTGGGCACGCATGCCGAGTGGGACCACCAAGGACCTGCAAGCAATCTGGGGTTATGAAAGCAATGGCACTCGTCTGTATGCCGTTGGAGAAGGTGGGAAGGTTCTCTTCTACGATGGATCCCAGTGGTCCACTGTACTCACCGGGGTATTTCAAAATCTCCATGACGTCTTCGGGCTGTCCGCCACCGATATCTATGCGGTCGGAGATAATGGGACCCTACTGCGATATAACGGCACCGCATGGATTGCGGAACAGTGGGAGCCTGCAGAGCACCCGTGGCAGAATGCAACATTCCGTGCCGTATGGGCGCATTCTGCGTCACAGGTCTGGTTAGCCGGCGTGAACGGGATCATCGTCCAGTGGGATGGTACAGAGTGGACACAACAAGCAGCACCGGGCGGAGTCGGTGACATTCAGGCCCTCTGGGGTATAAGCGCGAATAACGTCTGGGCGGCCACTAGCAGTACCATTATTCGGTATACGAACTCGTGGGGTGTTGAGCAAATCAATCCAACGGGCGTAGTGAACCTACGGGCGATTTGGGGCGAGGTTGATGGACCGAATTTCAGGTTCTTCGCCGGCGGTACAGGTGGAGCAGCCTACAGCTACGATAGCGTGTCATGGGCAAAACAGAATCAAGTCGACGAAGAGCTCACCAACGCAGCGGATATCGTCGGCGTGGTCGGCGGCACTGGGGACGCTCCCTTTGATTCCGTTTGGGTCGTGGCCGACAATGGTGAGGTTGCTTATAACGATCCAACCGGTAAATGGGTGTTCCCAAGCATCCAGCACACTGTTACGGGGTTTTACACGGCCAATACAGGTGACGGGCAGTGGGCAGTAGGGTCTAACTGCAGTGCATACAAACAAAACAATGGACAGTGGCTACCTGTGGATGTCGAAGGCTGCACCGGGGACCTTAATGCCGTTTGGGGAGACGGAACCGACGAGCTCATTATTGCTGTCGGCGGTCAAGGTGCTGCCCAAACTTACCTCACTTGGGACGGAGTCGAATGGGTCGACATGGCGCCAGATTTGAAGCCAAATGCAGGCGAAATACACGACATCTGGGGCATCGACAACTTCAATCTGCTGACGGTGCACGACACGGGTACGTTCGTCTGGAACGGTACAAATTGGCAACATACCGGAGGTGGTGGCGGCACAGCAGGTTGGGGTGACAGCATGACCAACTTCTATGTCTGTAATTTCTCCGGAGTCAGCCACTTCGACGGGAGTGAATGGACCTACACAGATTTAGGAGCGGGTGGGCTTACCGATATCCACGGTAGCGGTGACTCTGTTTGGACGGTTGGTGATGCTGGTCAGGTCTACGAACTAGTCGGTGGAGTCTGGCAATCACGAGAAATAGGTACGACGCTGCCCATTAGAGGCGTCTTCGTGAATGGTAATACCGTGCATGTTGCAGGCGACAACGGATTCACTGCGAGCGGTAATGGCGATACTTGGGATACACAGGTGTTATTCCCTCCAAGCTCCCTAGCCACCGTAAGTGGCGCAGCTGGGGGTAAAATCCTAACGGGTGGCACAGGTGTCATTTTCCGCCGATGAGCGAACTCCCGCTGGGGTTGTGGGTTGCCCTTACCGCCGTTTTTAGCCTGATACTTTTCTCAGTTACGCTGAGGTACTACACCCGCTGGATGGGTACACGCCGTAGACAGCGCGGCCTACGCGCCGAGCGCCACGCCGAATCCCTGCTAGCGCGTAACGGCTACAAAGTGCAGTTACGCAATCCGAAGCTGAAAGGACACGTTATAATCGACGGAGAACGACATGCGACAACACTGCACGGTGACCTAGTCGTTCGGCGTTCGAACAAACAGTTTCTAGTTGAAGTCAAAAGCGGCCAATATGCCTCTGCCACCCGCGAGGCTACTCGCCGGCAGCTACTCGAATATTGGCTAAACTCTGAATATGACGGAATGCTACTAGTGGATACTCAGGAAGGAAGCATTCAATCCATATCATTCGATTACCCTGTATCTGCTTAGTATATGGTCCCGAGAGCGGCTTCATGCCACCTCAGGATGTTTGCTGCGCGCGTCGATTGACCCTGTGCGCTAAGCCGCCCATGCACCTGGCTCAACAGCTCCTTAGCCTCATTACGCGAACCAGCTGCGTCGCGAATGGAAGAAGCAAGCGCAACCAAGAATAAATACCCCATCAGGTCTCGGTCGGAACCACAGTGCATGGCCTGTTCTCCCACTCGGCTTGATAGCTCAACATATGAACGTGCCCCGACGAGTGCAGTCAGTCGGTCAACAATGTACCTCTGAACGGACCATCGTGATGCAGGAGGCCCTGAATGCGTGTCATGGGCTACGAGAAGCGGCCTCAAATAGTCGGCCGGATCTTCACCGACCACTCGTGCGACCACGGCGCGGGCCAAACGTACTGCCGCTATTGCTTCCCAAGCAGTATTCCTCTCCGCAAGTAACATCGCCTCGTCTAAACGCTTTTGCATCTGTTCGGAGGCTTGCTGGTGATGATCGAGCAAAGCCAGAGCCATCAATGCATCCCAACGAAGTCTATCGGTTCTTGGAATCTGCTGTAGCCGCCGCAATGCCTCTTCTAGAGGACCACTGGCCCCCTCGTATCGGCCCTCTAAAAGATGGGCTTCACCCACCGCAAGAAAGCAAAGGGCTGGCGCATCTGGGTTGTCCAACGACGGGTGCACTTGCCGACTAGCGACTCGCTGCAGTAGCGCAATCGCATCGTCATATCGTCCAAGTCGCACGAGGGAACGACCAGCGACTGCGAGCGAATAATCTTGTAGCCCTAGTTCAGAATTCGCCATGGCTTGCGCCTCTGCCCTCCTCGCAAGAGCAAGCGCTGGCGCGGCTTGGCCAAGCACCAATAGGACTTCCGCTTGACGAAGATTTTGGCGCGCTTCTATCGCTGCATCCACCACGCACCTTGCACTTAGCTGGCGAGATTCAACAATCCACTCCTGAACAATTGGTGCACTTCGATAGAATAATGGCGCCGAAGTCGCTAATTCCATCAGCGCCGTCGCAAGCAGCTCTAAATCGCCGGAATCACGAATATCGCTGAGGCGTCTTCGTGTTGCGTCGTCAATCATCAGCGCGTCCGACCATTGCATTTCCTCAAGCAGGTCAGATCAGTCTGACAACAATAGGTAGGTACCAAAACCGATAAGTCCGGCTCCAAGCCCCGTCGCGATACCTCCAGCAATTGGTTTGGAGGACCTAACTTCATACTGAGGGGCAGGATAATCGCTTTTTTCGACTGCCCATGACGCTAGCAAGCCAATACCAGTCGCTAGCACTGCCGCTCCGCCACCGATAGACGCCCAGCCTACTGGTTTCTTCCAACTCCCTGGCTTGTCAGCAAGTTCGGGCAGAGAACAACGAATGTCCGTTTCCTTACCAGCGGGAACGCTTACCGTCAGAACGGTAGACTGTAGATGCGAAGGATAGGTGCACGCAATTTCATGCTTACCCGGTTCGAGTTCCTGAGAGCTGTTGGCAGGAAATGGTCTGCCGTCCAAAGTCACAACCGGCTCCGGTGCATCTTCCCAATCCGCTTCGTTCTGCAGGCTGACCTTGAGTCGAGCCATTTTGCGTTCGAGTACCCAGCGCCGGCGCATCGTTTCCGTACCCTTGATATTTATACGAGTACGTATGGTTTCATATCCGGGCTTTCCAAGAACCACTTTCACGTCCCCTCTAGGAAGCTTGATTGCCAACGGCGTCTTTTGTGGAGGGTCTGCGTTAAGTCGAATACTCGCGTCCGGTGGGAGAGTCTCAAAGATCACTTGAACGGATGCGCGTAAAATCGCCTCAACCTTCGTAATCTCATCTGCGACTAACCGCCGAAGTTTGCGTGCACGGCGAAGCCGCTTGAGCTCGATCGACTTGAGCTCCTTGAGTGCTTCAGTCGGCTCATCTAGGTCCAATAGGCGGCGAGCAATCGTGACCTTTAGCTTGGTCTGCGTCGGAGCATCATCGACGAGCGACACGGCTTGTCGGAGCTTTCGTATCGCGGTCTTGTGATCACCTTTCTCATAGGCGAGTTTAGCCGCCTGAAACAGCTCCATGACGGTCGGAGGATCCGGTTGCGCGAACACCGCAGGGGGGTGTACGAAAACGATGACCAGTGCTACCAGAAATCTAGCCGTCATCAGGTCGTTTTCTCCTCCCAATTAATATCGGCCCCCAAAACACCGCTGATACCTATAAAAAGCCGCGGGCGCTGTACTTTTGTTACCAACGGACCACCTACGAAACGAGTATCCTTTCTGGTCCATGTCCGCGTCTTTTCGTTTCTTAGCGCCATCTAAAAAATCTCAATCTTGGTCGGCTTCTTACGGCGCTTGGGCTTCTTGGCACTCGGTTTCTTCGACTCCGTCTTGAACTTCCCCCTCGAACTCGATGGCTTCGCTTTCTTTCTCGTTCGTTTTTTCCGTTTTACTTGAGGCTTCGATTCTGGTGCCTCGGCTGGATTACCGGCGACGGAGTCCGTCGCTAAAACTGGAGTGGGCTGCTTACCCGCTGCCTCTTTCGGCATTGTGAGAGTCGGCTGCACTCGCTTCGTATCGACTGGCTCAGGTGATGGTGCCGCCTCAGATGGGCCGTCTATCCGCTCCAAATTACGTGGAGGCGCAATAAGGGCCTTGGCTCCCGCCTGAAGCTGCTCCTCAGCGAGCGGTTCCGGCTTGCCCTCTCCTCCTTGCTTGGTCCCCACTGTGGCCCCTTTTGTCTCTGGAGCTCCTTCATTCGGTCGTGCATCTTTCGCCACCGTAGGCTTGTATGTATTCCCCTCCACACCCAACTCAGCCTTCGCACCTGCCCCATGCAGAACCTTCGCATCTCCTGTCTTCGCCTCCAGGGTACTCTTTTGGAGCGAAGGCGACAGCGGTGGTGCATCCGCTTGTTGGGGTAGTTCGACGTCGATCGGAGTGCTGACCGTGTCCCGACCTGTCTTTTCCGTGGCCTTCGGTACATTGTGTCGGTCTGAGACCTTCCACCACGCGATTCCACCAGCAACGAATGCCAAGATGACAATCCCGGCCAAGATGTAGTTTGGCCATTTCGGTCCTGTGTCGATAGAACCTATGGGCAAGCCTTCACTGCTGCCCTCCAGAGGTGACTGCATGACTCTTGTTGCATTTGCAGGGTCAGGAGTTGCAGAGGCTAGCGGGCGCTGCAACGCGGCTTTGGGAACAATGTGGTCGTTCGAAGCCGCGACTGCCGATAGTTCAGGTTCCTCTTCTAGTCTCTTGCCTGTGACGAGGCTGGAGCGAAACATCGCATCTTCCTGAGTAGCGAGCGTAGAACTCGCTGACTCCATATCAGCAGGAATCCTAAATTCTATATCTGCAGGTAGAGCGGATACGCCTATGTCTGTCGGTCCATCCTCGGTATCATCTGCCGATAGAAGGCCGAATTGCTCTGGCTCCTCGTCCGGATCAACCATCACCGACATACCAAATTGCGTCACTTCGACGTCCTGCTCGAACATCGCTGACACAGTGGTATTCGTTGGTCCCTCATCCGGGTCAACCACCGCTGATATGCTGATATGGGTAGGCTCCTCGTCCGGATCAGACATCGCAACTACGCCACGGTTCGTGACCGCATCGTGCGGATCATCTACTACTATTGCGTCTCGCCCGGTGGTAGATGACGGAGCGATATCGTTGCTACGACCAAGCTGTCGTTCTCCTAAAGCCTGAGCCGCTTTATCGATTCTAAGCGCAGCAGTCGCTGGTTGATTGTTTCCGATCGTCGTACTACTCCGCCGTCTATTCGGAATAACAGACGTAGCCCGACTGCGGTTCGTCTGTCGTGGAGCCGGAGACTGGCCCCGTTGCAGCACGCCAGCCGGTTGTAAGCCCTTTGCGATATCATCCAGTGCCTGAGCCACGATGACGGAAGATGGTGGCCGACGCGCCGGCAGTTTCTGCATGAGTGCGAAGACAAGTGATGACATCCAGTGTGCCCGCTCTCTACCGCCATCGGGAAGCTTCGGCGGTGGCTCATGAATATGTTTCATGACGAGAGCGATCGGAGTCGCCGCTGCAAAAGGAGGGTGGCCAGACAGCATTTCATAGAGCATGACGCCTACGGAGTACAAGTCGCTTCGAGCATCAATGGGTTTGCCCATCGCCTGTTCCGGAGACAAGTAGCGGGGTGTGCCACAAATGAACCCTGTCTGAGTCAATGACTCCTGACCTTCAGTATCGGTGGACTTGGCAATACCAAAGTCCAACACCTTTACAAAGTCTCGCTCTCCATACACGTCAGTGATGAAGATATTATCGGGTTTGAGATCACGATGAATAATCCCAACCTGATGTGCTTCAGCAAGCGATTTACACACTTGCCGAATGATGTGGCACGACCGATCAACAGATAAGCGTTTCTGTCGGCGCAAAAGTTCTGTCAATGTCTCACCTCGCAGATACTCCATCGCGAGATATAAACGGCCATCATCGGCCCGTCCGAAGTCGAAGACACGTATGGTGTTTGGGTGCTGTAGGCGCGAGGACGCTCGTGCTTCTTGGTAAAACCGTTGCACTTGCTTGTCGGTATCGGCCACGCCGCGCTCCAATACCTTGAGCGCTACTTCTCGATTCATCTCTAGGTGTGTGGCCCGATAAACGGAACCCATTCCGCCTGAGCCGATGAGCTCATTGACCCGATACCGCCGGTCGAAAATTCGACCAAGCAAATCACCCGTTTGAGATTGGTTAGACACTCGACTCCACACCAAAGTTCGCCGTAAGTTACCATGGCGCGTAGCCCAAATGAAACGCTCACACGAGCCGAATCATCCAGCGTCTATGGTTAGCTACAAGTCTTGGATGCCAGAATGGTGCACTACCCTAGCAAGAAAAGTATCGCGAGTGGGCTTTCAAGGACGTATTGGTACGCGCCGTGAAAAAGCTACGGCTGTTCAGCGGCAGGTTTTGCTTCGACCGCTGTCTTCGCCTCGACAGCTGGCTTCGTGTCAGCGGCTGGTTTTGCAGGAACGGCTTTTTTCGGTGCGGACACTCCAAGGACGTCCCGAGCGCGCTTCGCAACCCTCTCGTCTTTATCTTTTGTTGCGAGGTCGAGCAGGCCACGTACCTTCTCATTCGTCTTCAGCGGGGTCAGATAGTTCACTGCTGCCATACGGATATGATATTTTTCCTCGCCTGTAAGGACCCCCTTAATTACCGGAAGCCCCTTATTTTCCTTGCCCAATTCAATGAGTCCAACCGCCGAGTCAAGCCGCACATACACGTTTTCCGCTTTCACACCATCGCGAAAAAACGGAAGTGCATTTTTGTCATAGGTGGGCTTTCCTTTCTCAAATC
>PKDL01000353.1 GCA_002863065.1 Pseudomonadota bacterium | reverse complement strand
CCCTCAGTGATGGCACCACCACCACATCGGACAGTCTCCAAGGGCCGCCAGGGGATACGGGGCCACCAGGGCAAGATGGAGCACCGGGCACACCTGGCCAAGATGGAGCACCGGGTACACCAGGAGCGGACGGTGCACCGGGTACTCCGGGGCAAGACGGAACACCGGGTACTCCGGGAGCGGACGGCGTCAGCATTGTCTCGGCCGAGGTCAATGATGATGGACAGCTCATCATCACCCTCAGTGATGGCACCACCACCACATCGGACAGTCTCCAAGGGCCGCCAGGGAATACGGGACCACCAGGGCAAGATGGGGCAAAAGGCGACCAAGGACCACCAGGGCAAGACGGCGCATTCGCGAATATAGACTGCACCACAAATAAAATACTGAAACGCGGTTCAACGGGGTGGGTCTGTGCGGACGACATCGATACCGACACCACATACTCTGCCGGTGCTGGCCTGAAGCTTTCGGGTACAACGTTTCGACTCGATACGTCAGGCTGTGTGACTGGTGAGATACTGAAATTCAACGGCACAGAATGGGACTGTGTCGAAGACGACAATAGCGATACCGACACCACGTACAGCGCCAGCGGAGGTATTACACAAGTCGGTACTGATTTCCGTCTCGACACGGCGGGATGCGGACCCGGGAATGTTCTGAAATACGATGACTTAGGTTGGAACTGCGTGCCCGATCTCGATACGACCTATGACGGCACCGACTTCGCATTATCCAGTGAGAACTGCCCACCTGAATATCAGCAAATCGGGACCAATTCCCAAGGCATGCCGCTTTGTAGTAGCGCATTGACCGAGCACACGGTTCCACTAGTACGGACTGATATTGCAGAGGGTGAATCTGGAGTGACTGGCCAGTTTGTGATCCCCGATCTCATTACTAGCGGCTTTTCTCGTGACTCGGGTGTCACCTTCAACATTACGACCGAGCGTAGACCATCACGTACTAGTACAGATTTCACGGTTGGTAATGTTGGCATGGGTGAAATCACAAGTTCTCGGTTCGGAAGCGGAAACGACGCCGATGCCCACGTATACTTCGATGTATTGCACCGCATCCCGCACGACCTCGTGGGAGGTACCGTGACCATTGATGAGTGGGTCCTAACCCGTACGAACGGCACTCCCTTTCAAGCCTGGTGGAATACGCAGCTCTTCGATTTAGACCAGTCCACAGGCACACTAACGGAGCTAGCCGCCAGTAATTATAACTGGACCATCACTAAAACAGCCCAGCCAAACGTCACCTTTAAGGTTAAAGCCGGGCACCGGTACCTCCTCCGCGTCATCATGTCGTGCTTCCAACCGAGCGTCTGTTCAAACAAGCTCACTGGAGTCCAAGTCAGCGGTTCATTCACTCTGCCTGAATATACCGCTGGCACGGGCCTTGACCTAACGGATAAACAATTCTCGGTAGATAGCACCCAGGTTCAAACACGAGTGAGCGGAAGCTGCAGCGCTGGTTCTAGCATCCGCAGCATTGCAGAAGACGGCACTGTCATATGCGAATCCGATGACGGGTCCAGTTACTCTGCTGGGCTTGGACTTCAGCTAAGCGGCAGCACCTTTAGCCTCAAGTCTTGCGCCACTGGGCAGGTACTAAAGTATAGCGACAACGCCCCATTTCCGAATGCCTGGAACTGTGCTGCCGACAATAGCCCTACCGCCGGTAGCGGCCTGTCGTTGTCCGGATCTACCCTCTCACTAGATGCCTGCGCGGATGGTGAGGTACTCAAACATGTGGGTGGTGCCTGGGCATGTACACCAGCCACCAAGACAGAATACCTGCACATTATGGCTGCTGACCTACAAACACGCGATCCCGGCGGAGAGTTGGAAGGGCGGCACATCAACACCACGAATGACGGGATGCAGATTGCCACCGCGGCTACAGAATGGCTTTTCATTGCTCCGCTGCACTTCCGAAACGGAGTGACCCTGCAGGAACTCACCTGTTACTACCGTGACAGCAACGGATTCCATAATTGGGAGCGTGTATACGCGCGAATCATGCGCCGCGGGTATACTTATGCATCCACTGCGAATGTCGGCAGTGCCATCGATACCTCCACCGATGCCGCTGGCTCGAGTTTCTCTGTTGTATCCACATCTGCGACGCTGTCTGACAGCGTCGTCAATACGGCATCGGACACGTACTATCTGGATGTACGCCTGCAATCATCATGTAACTCCTGCTCGAATATTGAATTCTATGGTTGCCGAATCGAATATGAGGAGCCTGTGCTGTAGGTAGGGGTGTAGCTAGCGTACCAAATCAACCGTATTGCTAAGCGTCGAAAGAGTCGACGACTCCGTCCTAGACTGGCCTGCCTCCTCAATAGCTCTATGGCCACCATTACCAAGTTCAGCCAATCACAAAGCGCCCATACCCCTCTTTCTGCAATGCAGGGTTTATATCTGAAGGGGGCTGACGTACGGCGTCTCAGCGTTGTATCTGCCGAGGAGGTCCAATTCCGAATGGCACGACTCTCGGCATCAACGGTCTTAAGAACACCAGCAGATTCATACTGAGTAACCGACGGCGATACGCAGCGTTCGCCTCGTGGCTCAGTCGTAGGCGTATGATATTTGCTACGCTCATGACGCGTCTTTTCGCTCCGCCATATCGATGTCCTGATGTACCGAGCGTATACTTCGCACGCAATGCAACCTAAAAGCGGAGAGACATGGTACGCCCCTTCCTACTGACCACACTTTTCAGTATCGCGCTCCCCCCTGTATGTCATGCCGGTCCTCAGGGTTCGCACCGCCTACAGATGCGGTTCGAGGTGGATGCGGCTTCCCCCGCGCTACTACTGACTCTCAAAAAGCGTGCTGAATCCTACGCAGCATTCCGTGGCCTCGGTCCGGCTACTGTGCGCAAAGCTGCGGCGAAGGGCGGCGTTATACTGGTGGAGTTTCCATTGCGACAGGGGGAGAAAGCCAACCCGGATGCGCTGCAGGGCGAACTAAAAGAACTATTCACCCGAGTGGGCGGCGTGGATTTCACATGGGATAGAGGCACTGCATCATTAGAGGCGCTACAGCAGCTGAAAAAACATATCGGCGATGGACAGATCGACACGAAAAGAGCGCCCCGTCTCAAGATTGATAACACCATGCGATCTGCCGAGATTGACCAAGCCATCGCCAAAGCCCCGCCCACCAGTGGTATCCGGTGGGTGGTCGAAACGGCTATGGGAGCCGTACGCAAGACAGGACCGCTGTACAACATATATGCTGCAGCACCCGATGCGTTTCTCACCGATAGCGCTATTGCATCCGCTGTGAAATCGAACGCAATGATAGGGCCGCGAGGCATTATAATTACCTTCACTCCAGAAGCTGCCAAAATCTTCGCGCAAGAGACGGGCAACCATGTCGGTCAGCGGCTGTTGATATTGTTCGAGGGCCGCGTTGACTCGGCACCTACCGTGCGAGAGGCAATTCTGGGCGGAAAAGTGCGGCTTGGCCTCGACTACATGTTTTCCCGAGGACCGGGACACGGAGAGGTAGAACGGCTAATAGCGATTATGAGCGCAGGCAGGCTAGACACCGAGGTTCGGCTTCTCGACTCGAAAGTGTTGGCACCCGAAAACCGGTAACTTTGTCGCTCGGCGACCGCCCCGGCACAAAGCCCAAGACGGCATCCTCATAACAAACCCGCAATGCCACGTAGAAGCAAGCGTATCGCTAAGCCCCAGGTTCATCCCCATCCGTTGAGGCGCCTGTCTGAGCAACCTCTTCTTCTTTTGCTGCTGCCCCTCCAAAGAAGAGCCCTACCCCGATAGGAAATAGGCCGAAAACAAATACACTCACAGCATAGCCCCCGGCGTTTAGCACTTGGTTATCCGTGATCTTACCCTGGTCATTGAGCCTGGGTTTGCGATTCACTCCCAGTATGGAACACACGTCAGAATGGGTATCGATCCTCGGCCCATCAGACCTCGTCAACTCACAAGGAAAAATGTCGATATGAGCGTTGGCACATAGGCCGTAGAGCGCTCCACCGAGTAGAATGGCTATCACCGTAGACTTTACAGTGGGTTTCTTCATGAGAACTCCGCGTACGTAGCTGTTAATATACGAACCGGACCGTACCACTGCTTCTGTCCCGAGACGAAGAAACCTGTCACTTAGAGCTTGGCGCGTTCTTCTCCTGAGCCGTCTCTTACAGCTGTCTCTAAGACCAGCAGCAGCCATAGTAGGCCAGTCGCTCGGATGATACCCTCCGCTACATGACTCAGTTCCTCTTCAGTGAGTTTAGTATGTGGTGTTGGATAGTATGGTCGGTAGTCGCGCTACCCATGGGGTATCTTGTAGTCTCGAGCCTCGACTCTCCCGGCGAAACAGCCGCGGTAGTCGGCGCGGTTGCAGGCTTCGGGGGGCTCTTTTCTCTAAGCTCGGGCGATGGTTTTTTCCGGGGCGCTGCGGAGTCACTAAACAGCCTCCTGATGGGCATGCTGCTAATCCCTGGTTTCCCCGCCCTGTACCTGCTACCGACAGGTTTTTCCTTAGGTCAGACGTTCGGGCTGGGCTGGTTAGGTGCCTCAGCCTGCAGTGCGGTGACTGCACTTCTCGGTGCGGGGTTGATGACCTGGGCCTGGGTCATCGCACTCGGGGTTGTACGGCGCGCGGTGGGCGACTTCTTTGCCGCTATTGTCTGCTTACCGACTTTCGGTATCGCTCCGCTCATCGCTTTGATCGGCGCCTAAGCGTATTCAGGAAGGCTCCGCATCCGAGTTCAGATCAGCTCGTACCATTCATCGGTCACCTACAGCAGGTGACATCAAACACTAGACCGGCAAGAATAACCACCGGCAGCAGTCTGAGGAACGAGGATGGAAGCTCTCAAGGAGAGAAGATTGATGTTGAAGTTATGTGAGCTTGTGATGATCGCACTCGTTATTATCGGCCTAGCGAGTACCGCCGGGTGTAAGAGTGACTGTGAAAAGGCGGTAGATAAGGCGTTAACATTCCTTCAGGACGAAGCCAAGGAGGAAGCAGCGACCCCTGAAGGTAGAAAGCCCGTACTTGAAGCATGCGCGAAATTACCCCCCGAGGCTCAAAAATGCCTCGTTGAAGCCGCAGACCAGGCCGCGTTCACGAAGTGCATCACAGACGGAGTGAAAAAAGCGGCGGATACGCCTCCCGGAGCGGCAGAAAGGCGGAAGTGAAATTTGTTGAGCCTACAGCTAGTAAGGCTTCTAGCAGGCTAAGTTCCGCATCATGCTGCATTGAATCCGTGCAGCTACATATGTTTTGTTGTCAATCTGCATGACTTCTATATGACGGTTGGTGAGCTAAGAGTAGCGCGTTGATGATGCGCTCATTTCACACACGCGCGACGGGCGTTGTGCAGGAGAGATACAAAATGACTCAGGGGCAGCAAGCCGAGATTCTCTCAACCGTTGTTCGTCTGACGGGCATACTACATAAAGTGGCTGCGACGGCGGATTTGCGCCTAGCTACAGAGTTCTACCGAAAAGTCACAGGCGGGCCATTGTCGGCAGCCAATCTCGTAGAAATCGCGTCCGCATCTGATCAGACCATAGTACAAAACTACGTAGAGGCTTGGAGCCACGTTGTAGAGCAGGTCTTCTTAGCTGCCGAAACAGACGCTTGGCGCGAGCTTCTTGTTCCTCAGGAATCTGGGTTCCAGTTTGTGGAGCTTTCGATGATCGCGTTCTGGTTAGGGTGGTTTGATTCACCACGCTTGAGCGTTACTGACGTACCGATCCCTCCCCCTATGGAAGAAGTGGGTATCACGGCGCATGCCGTTGCAGTGGGTAAGATTGTAACCACCTACGACGCTCGGGCTGCGCTGAATTATCGCGCACTGATGGAGGCAGCGGCACCGGAGTTACAGGCAGCGATCATTTTTTGGTTCTTGTCCGTTTACCTTGTGAGCCCACGGATTGGATTAACGGCACAGATTGAGGCCCATCGTCAGCGTGCCATGGACGACTTCGTCGCGATGCATCAAACAGAACAAGGAGCGAAGATTCCACCACTGATAAACATCACCACTGCTGCAGCATTCCGAAGCGCGTATTTGATGGACGACCCTTCAGGCTTCATTGCAACGGTAGTGGATCACCTTATCGCCGGCTCTCATCCACGTGTAGCGCCGAAAGCATGGGGCATCGAACGACGGGCAGTAGAAGGGCGATATGGAGCAGTACTAAGTGCATGGTCTGCCCATAAAGCGGTGTATCGATGTATTTCACCACTGCTGGAGTCGGTGCGAAGCCAGGACTTTCGAGGCTTCTGGTTTGGTGGGCCGAAAGACAGAGCCAATGCCGAATTGGCTCCAGAGTGGCAGAATGATTCCATTCGGCTCATTGCGAAGCCTGCATTGAGTGCTGCAACACTGCGTGATGCCATTTCGACAGTCCGTGCTGAACGATTGGACGTCCTATATTTTACCGAAGTGGGGTTGTCGGTACCGACACGTTGGCTAGCCGCGCATCGCCTCGCTAAATCCCAAGTGACAGGGTACGGACATCCAGTCACCACAGGCTCGCCCTTTATGGACTATTACATTGGCGGACTTGACATTGAAGACCGTGATGAGAAGTACCGTGAGCGGCTCATTGTTATTCCAGGCTTGGGTGTCGATACTGCAGCACCACCATTGCCTAGTGAGGGACTTCAGCGCTTCACTGATGGCGTCCTCCGCATAGTAAGTCTGGCCAGTTTCGACAAATTGAATTCAAAAATGCTTGGTGCCTGGGGAGAGATATTACGGTCAACACCTGGGCGTGTTGAATTTCATCTCTTTCCCTCCGCCCCGGTTAACTTGAGAAGAGACATTAAGCTCGTATTAGAGCAAAACCTGCCGGCCGATGTGCTCCACATACATTACGACGCCGAGCGTCAGTTATGTATCGATACGTTAGCACAAGCGGATCTGTACTTAGATAGCTATCCATTCGGGGGGTATAACACGGTGATTGAAGCACTCTCGGTGGGTTGTCCTATCGTGACGTACAAAGGGCGGTGGCCCTATCAGCGCGTCGCGGCCTCGATGGTGGAGAAACTCGGTCTAGCCAACGCATTGGTGGTTTCGAACTGGAGCGAATACGTGCAGACTGCAAAACGGTTATGCGCCGACGCTGAGGAACGCAGAGCCTATCATCAGGCGCTGACACGTACCCGCATCATAGATCACTTCTGTAACACTGATGCTGGAGCCCACTTTGCGGCCGCATTTGAATGGATCAGCAAAAACGGACCAACGAAAGGACCTCCGATGGTAATAGCGGCAGGCGAGGCGCCCAAAGCACTGGTGTAGCAGTAACTCGATAATTGGGTAGCTCATTGATGTGGTAAACAGAAATCGTTGCCGCCGGAGTTTGGGTTAGCCTCGCGTCTCCATGGCGGCAAGGGTGTTGTTACCCCTTGGGAGAGCTATATATACAAGCACGGATACCACAACGCCGCCTTTTGGTATCCAGGGTATACAGTGCTCAAACGCCACCTCTGTGGACTCATATAACTCGGCAGCAAGGTGCCCGAAGGACACCGGACGATGTGGTTTTTCCACACGCACTGGTGGTGTGGACTATGCTCCTTCTTCGACTCTCGAGTGGTGGCATATGCCCCCCGCAGTCGAACATCCAAGGCGACTCATCTACGTCGGCATTCGAATTTTCACCGGCAGACACTCCCTCTCTTTCACCACATACGCTCGCTCCAGCCGAGTCCATCTTCCCTACCGAGAGGAAGCCCTAGACTGTATCGACATCCGACAAGTCGCCGGAGATAGTTCATTGGCTCCTAAACGGATGGCAGATCGGTCTACATCATTCATGGAATTAGGATTGCTCTACGATGCACTCCAAGCGCTCCAATGAAGCCGTTTACATGGAGCTGTTTCAAAAATAGTCCATACTGACACAAGAACTTAGCTATGGACGGACGAAATACCTACCGCGTAAAGGCTTCGGGCTTCTGGTCCGGCACCATCGCACTGTGGCTCCAGGAATCGGCGATTTCTGCGAGGCCATCTGAATTCGTTGATGACCACAGGAGCGTTTGGTACGGCTTACGAGCTCTGACTAGTCAGGCTAAGGACTGCGGCGAACACTATCCAATGAGACTTCTTGCGCGCGATAGGGGTGTGCTCCGGTGTCATAGTCGACAAGCGCCCCGGCGTGCTCCAGCAACAATTGGACGCATCGTATACCCCTCTTTTCGATTTCTAGAGCGATATCTCGTGCACGCCAGTGTGTAGCAACGACAATCACATCGACCGGCCGTTTGTTGAGTACCATAGGGGCCATAATCGGTTGGCCGGTACCCGGCACGAAAGTTCCCACTTTGGAAAGGTCCGAATCAACCACAAGTGGAAAGCGTGTCGAGTCGAGACCGTAACGGTTGATGAATGCGGAGGCTTTCCCAGTGCCACCCCACACCGCGAGCTCAACTCCACTCTCCACTAATGCGTCGAGTTGGTGACGAACCGTGTTATCCGCACGAGAAGCTGCTTCGGCAAATTGCAGTGAGACTTTGGCCTTTTCGATCGCCTCAGGTCGCTGGCCCAGGCGCGCGATACCGAAAACCACTTCGTCATCATAGCTTTGCTGGACCACCTCAACGTGCTCCGTACAGCGCGATAGCAACCGCGTGAAAGACTCTACGGTGAAGTGCGAATTGTGCTCATAAAAAAAGTCAGCCGTACGATGCGTGTCGAAGACACGATCGATACAAGGCACTTCAAAAAAGACGCGAGTGTCCAGCTGATGCCATGCGCAGGCAAAGCCAATGTGCTGAATGAACCCGAGAGGGTTTACTAAGTGCTCCAACAAATGCCGGCTTATGATCATATCAGGCCGGAACTCAGCGATGTGTCTGTCCGGTTCGAAGAGAATAGGCCATGCCTCAACAGCTCCACCCGCTTCAGTGATGTGTCCTGAGAGATCGAATCCGACATAGCGCCCCTGTGGTTTTCGCTCCGCTAAGGCACGAAGTAGGTGACCTGAACCACATCCGATCTCTATGACCACAGGCTGCGGTGGAAGGACTGCCAGTATCTGATCGCAGACTGCATCAAGATGTCGGCGCCAAAGGGTACCCTTATTGAACATTAGGTTCGGCTTGTCCGAGTATGGAACCTTTTGGTAGTCAAATGATTCGTTGAATACGTGGCCGCAGCTGACGCATCGCACAAAGTCGAGTGGCAAATGTTCCATGGCCTTGGCTCTCTGTGCGCTGTCGGGCCAAGCGAGCGTGGTGAGGGGTTGTTCACCACCGTTGTAAAACGGTACAGCCACGTGGTCGCCACACGCTGGGCACGGAGTGTCGCGAAGTACACCCTGAAGTGATTCAGAGGAGTATGGAGCGTTATCATATTGAGGCTCGGGTACGGACATTCGTTTAAGCTCCGGCTATGGCTGAGTACGCGGCCTGTGCAATACGGTGGCTAACCCGCCCTGCTGAGGCTATTGTCGTACGGTATGTAAGGTATCGTGCCGAATGCGACTCCTGTGAAGTACTTAGCACGAAAACCTCAAAATACGCTGGCTGTCGTACTTGATACACCGGAATGACCACAGGATGAACTTTCTATATTCATCGATAGTGCGCGGGCCGCGTAG
>PKDL01000531.1 GCA_002863065.1 Pseudomonadota bacterium | reverse complement strand
GCGAATCGATCGGAAAATAGGTCCCTGCAGTAGCCATCGAATACGCAAGCAGCCCGAACGCGAAGATATCAGTGCGCTCATCAGACGGTCGGTTTTCGACCTGCTCCGGTGACATGAAGGAAGGTGAGCCGATGACCATCGATTTTAGACCGTCATGCTCCACACGTTTCGCGAGTCCGAAGTCCATAAGAAATACGCGGCTATCGCGAGATAGCATGATATTGCCAGGTTTCAGGTCGCGATGGATGATCCCCCGCTCGTGCGCGTACTCTAACGCTTCAGCTACCGTGTGGAGTATGGCGAGACACGCGGTACCTGGTATCCCAAACAGGTCGTCACTGAGTGCTTCGAGTGTCATGCCGTCAACAAACTCAGTAACAAGATAGGCTTCGCCGTCTACCGGGCAGCCATAGTCATATACCTGAATGATATTTGGATGCTGGAGGGCGGCGATCATCTTTGCTTCACGCTCGAAATACTGTCGAAGCGTGACGTTTTCAGCATGCCGCAAAACATCTTTTTTTATGCGCTTTATGGCGACCAGTCGGTCCAGAGAACTATCAACCCCCAGCTGCACCTCTCCCATGCCGCCCTCATCAAGGAGCCCCATGGGTTTATATCGCTTGTCAGGCCCAATCATCCCACTACAAACCCCTGAAGGTCAGGACGAGCCGGAACTCTAGACTTGCACTAGGCATGCATCGCCACGGCATAGGCGAGAAACGCGTCCAGTGGTGCATACTTCAATGCAGAAGCCTCAGTGGCTTCAAGTACAACCTGTGGTGCACATCCTGCAGCATGAGCTTCAGCCCAGCGAGCAGCACATAAGCACCATTGGTCACCACCCTTTAGACCGGGGAATTGGTATTCTGGCCTCGGTGTCGACAAGTCATTTCCCTGAATACGACTAAATTCCAAAAACTCAGATGTCATGACGGCACAAACTACGTGTCGACCGCGATCGTGTTCATCGGTTCGGCAGCAGCCATCTCGATACCATCCGGTCATTGGCTCTAATGAGCAGCTCTTCAGTGGTCCACCGAGTACGTTAAGGGCGCCCTCTCGTTTCATGCTGTTCTCCGACTAACTTCACCCCCAAGTCAAACCGAGGTCACGGAGAAAAGCAAACTGGGATTCGGTGAAGAATTGAATAAATACGACGGCTAAATTCGCTCGTCCGATCTTTTATGCGAAAGAGTTGTACTAAATAACAGAGCAATATGTGCCGACTGAGATAGCCGTCCGGTGTATGAACCCCGATTACATAATGGCAGATAATTGAACATCACCCCCCCATACAACATTGACAAGGAGCGTTCGGCGCTGCGATCGTCCGCAGCCGTGAAAGGCCTTCGCGATAGCGTCATCATAACATCTTGCGTCGGCGGTGGTCCGATGGAGCGCTTGGCAAATAGACTGAGCGAGCGAGGCCTGGACTCAGAAGTTCACGCTGACGATACGCCGGAGACTTGGAGAGCTCGACTACGCTCTGGACGGGTTGGTCACATCCGCACACGGCTGCGCTCGTACGTACGGCACCCACTTACCAGCTTTGTCCGAGCCCTCAACCCAACTACTCGGCTCCTCATACCAACGACAAACCCCTTTTTCATGCCGTTCGTCATGGTGGCCACCAAGCCATTACATGGGAAATCAGTCATCGCACTTATCTATGACCTCTATCCGGATGCACTTGAAATCGCAGGACTGAATCCGGACAGCATCGCTGGCCAGTTGATGGCCCACATGAATAAATTCACGTTCAAGCATGCGGATGCAGTCGTATTCATCGGTACCAAGACGGCAGCACATGCACGAGCTCGCTACGGAGAACCCAAGCATTGGAAAGTCATAGAGACAGGTGCAGATGCGGACGAACTCTCCCCAGATAATAACGATGGACCGCCACAGTCCAGCTTGGAGGCATGGTGCCGAGAGCGCACTGTGTTTTCGTACATCGGAAATATGGGGATGGCGCATGATTGGGAAACGCTACGGGACGCGGTTCCAATACTATTTCAGCAGCTTCCGCCAGACGCACACCTGGGCATCCTTATCGCTAGCCTGGGACCACGCGTCGATGCCTTGAAGGAGGCTTGGAAGGAACTGCCCCGCGAAAGTATCCGGTTTGTTGACCCGCTCTCAGACGACGAGTGGTCTCGTATTCTCTGCTGCAGCGATGCATCGTTCGTAACACTCACACACGCCGCAAGAATGACATGCATTCCGAGTAAAGCTCTCAGTGCGCTGTGTGCAGGTAGCGCATTATTGATTGTCGCGCCAAAGGAGTCCGATGTCGCGAGCCTCGCTGACCTTGGTGTCGGCGAGCAGGTTTCTCCAGGAGATAGTCATGCCCTGGCCCGGTCGATGCGGAAGATGGTGACCGACCACGTCTACCTCAGAGAACTGCGTCAAAAAGCCCGAGCCTATGCCGAATCCAAATTCGATATTCGTGAACTCGCGAAAGGCTGGGAACGCCTCATTGCAGATGTGGAGCGAAAACCGCGAACTCATACGAGCTACCTCAGAGCCAAGCGCACCTTGGACATCATCTTCGCCACGAGTGGAATCCTAGTAACCACACCGATCTGGATACCTACCGCGCTCGCCATTCGAGCCACTATGGGCTCCCCGGTGCTCTTTCGGCAACCTCGACCGGGTAAAGACGGCGCGATATTCGAACTCGCAAAATTCCGTACAATGCGCGCCGCCAAACCGCACGAGACGGGCCCGGATCACGACGGAAACCGAATCACCCACCTCGGTCAATTCCTGCGGTCCACAAGTATTGATGAGCTACCAACACTCTGGAACGTACTCCGTGGTGATATGAGCCTGGTAGGCCCCAGACCTTTACTCGTCCGATATCTAGAGCGGTATTCTACTGAACAAGCGCGGCGGCATGAAGTCCCACCAGGCGTCACTGGATGGGCCCAAGTGCATGGACGGAACGCCATTAGTTGGGAGGAAAAGTTCGAGCGTGATGTTTGGTATGTTGACCATCGTTCGCTAGCACTTGACCTTTGGATTTTGCTTCAAACGGTCGGCAAGGTTTTGAACCGCGATGATATCTCACAAACAGAACACGCCACGATGCCTGAATTTACGGGTTCGACGCAGGGCGGATCGCAGTGAGACGCCCTTCTGCCAGAAGTATACGTTTCGCTCTCATCTTCGCACTCTTACTCACAGTGCTCGGCTTGGGCGGTGTGTTTAAAGAAGTCATTGTCCTGAGTGCAGCCTGCTCATTACTTGCACTACTGCTCGCAATTTTCCGACGGCAACGCATCTCTGTCGATAGCTTTGGCCTAGGCATCCTGGCTATCGCCATCTCCACGGCTCTGCAGACGGTACCCTTACCCTCCAGTTGGGTCGAGGCGTTGGCCCCTGCGACCGCAGAAGTGATCCGTCTTGGGGCACAAGCCCAAGGTCTCGCGCCACCGACCGCAACCACCCTTTCCCTGGACCCTGAATCAACTCGATTGGCGATCGTTTGGTGGCTCGCAATCTTCAGCATCTATCTAACGACGCGCCAACTGCAATCACACCGGGACGAACAAGCACCTATTGTGATGAGTATCCCATGGATCGGCGTCCTTATTCTTGTGTCCGGACTGATACATGCCGCCTTCGGAATTAGTTCAGTATACGGGCTCTACGAACCGGCATACCAAGAGAGCCTTACGACGTCTGACGCCTTGTATCGGTCCGTCTTTTTAAATCCAAATCACTTGGCTGCCTTCTTAAATGTGGGATTAGCTATCGCGTTGGCCTGGGCCGGAGCAAAGCACACCAGCTCGCGGGAGCGAGTCTTCTATTACGCTGCATTTCTCTTGCTCGCGCTTGGGGTTATCCTCACGGGTTCGCGAGCAGGCATTCTGTCGGGAGCCGTAGCATGCGGAGTCGTGCTTATCGCGAGTCGGTCAAACCACCATCTGGGAGTTATCGCGGCATGCGCTGGCATCGCTCTGACGCTCCTCTGGATCTTACCAGTCGGCGAACAACTCGCGAGCCTAGCTGGAGTCATAGACTGGTCTGACTCCACCCATCACCAAACCCACCTTCTCGGCATAGATATTTTAGAGCGGTGGCCGTGGACCGGAGTCGGCCGAGGGGCATTTGGTGTTGCTCATACTATGGTAGGCGCCGATCGGCATTACTACATCACGCATGCGCACAATACGCCATTACAGATCCTGATTGACTACGGCTGGATTGTGGGAGGGAGCATCCTCGTTGGGGCAGCAGTATTGATCAGTAAGTCCTTCACACAGTCGATGCGTTCACCACTCGGCGCTGGCGTCTGTGGGGCGATTCTTGCGCTGCTTGTGCACAACCTGGTCGACTTTTCCTTGGACATCCTGGGAATCGCCGCAGTAGCGGCCATATTAGCTTCGTCTCTGCGGATACATGCCTCCGATGTGGAGCTGCACCGTGCAGTCAGTACGACGTTTGTTTTTTGTGCATTAGCTCTTGTGGGATGGATTTATTTACATACCGGACCGGAAGCAGGCCCACGTCGAGAATCCCTCGTAATGGACACCCCTATTGCAGCGCTTGAGTCATACCCTGCTGACGCTTACGCCTTTTTAGCGGCTAGCCTTGAGGCAAAAGACGCCAAACTTGCGCGCCATGCGGCCTGGCTCAACCCACGAGAGCCCCGTATTCATCTAGCGGTTGCAGCACTCGGCGATCCAACAGAACGGTTTACGGCGATACACAGCGCACTCTCGTCGATGCGCTCCTATCGATATCGTGGACGATGCTTTGAATTCATTCAGCGGACAGCAATGCGAGCTGACGATGTTATAAGCGCGCTACCAACCCCTGAAATAACAGCGCACTACCTTAGCTGGTTATCCGTGCCCGATGAGGCATTACTAGCATCAGCACTGAAGAAGTACCCAGAATCAGTGAAACTCCTATACACCGTAGGACAAACCTACCTGAAAACCGGCAGGCTGACGCCAGCAGACTCTGTCGCAACGCGACTTATACTGCAGGAAGCTCCTGAAGGGTATCGGCTCATGGGCGATGTGTTTTTGAAACGTAACAAGCCGCTCCGCGCCCATCACATGTTCATCGCAGCCGGCGATGTCGAGTCACATATTAAGGCGGTGCGGATCGCGGTGAATGCTGGCTTCCCAAGGCGAGCGCTAGCAACACTCGATAGAATCGGAGCCAGTCCGAAACACTTGAAAGAAATGAGGGAGCTGCGTGCTGAGGCTGTTACTCTTCTGCAAACATCCCCTGATGAGCCCGAAAGTGCACTCGAAATATTTGAAAACTAGCTGGTTTCACATCAACTTATGTAGAAACGTTCTCGCTATGGCTAGAACCCCTTGACGCTCGCTACGATGATCCCGGAAGACGCAGTAAAGAGCCCTCCGATAAAAGCGAAGGCATACAACATCTTCGACGCGCGTCGGGCATCGGAGTGTCCCCTACCAAAATGAAGTATGGCAGCACCTAACCCTGCCGCGCACAACGTGAAATAGCCCGTGATCTCTTTCGTTTCAAACCAATACAGGTGGTAGGTCGCGGCATGTGCAAGCAACCAGGGTTTCACAAGAATCCTATAGTCTGAGTAGAGAGTCAGCCCCAAGCCAAAGCTCAAGAGCGTTAGTAATGCGGCGAGCCAAGCAGATAGGCGGACGCGAGGGCCAGGCACTCGCTCGGAATGGACGGTGATGACCGGGTGTAAGCAACTCGCAATGGCCAGTGCTCCGACTATCCCATGGATTTTTTGCATCACAGCCAGTGCATCAATCATTTGCACATCACCCAGCCAACTGGCTGATGCACCAAGCCAAAGATCCCAAATACGTTAGGCACAATACCCGCACATCCGCGAATTGCCTCGCCTCCGGCAGGCAGGCGATAGGCAATGACGCCAGTGCACTCAAAAATAAGCCGAGAGGTACGCGAAGAAAGTAATCGATTTCCAACGCCGCAAACATGACTGGAGAAAGCGCTGTCCAGCAAAAAAGCCACCTCAATCGATACGATGTCGCCACACCGTCCCCCACCACATCCGCACACACCATTTTCGAAGATGGCATTTTCGATGACGTGTTCAACTGACGAACTTTTGCGTGCTGCTTCATGGACTGGGTTCTATCGGACTGCGATAGCGAGTTGCAAGCCAGACTTGAACCACTCATCGAGCAAAATATTCCCTCCACCGAACACTGCAGTTGCAGCGAAACCACTCCGTGCGTTCTGAAGAGACCATTCCCCGGTACATCAGACATGGCTAGTGCTCCAACAATCGAACCAGTGCATGAACGATGTATGATCAAAATAGTTCACCGCTGCACCTGACTTTCCAGTCATCTCTTTCGCTCGATGTGCCGATGTTGCTTACGGCAGGTGCGATGTGCGACTCAAAGAGCCGAAGGTTGACTCGCCACTACATATTGTGAGTGATAGAGCATCAGTTGTTTTGGGAGCGGAGAGGAGCAAAGTTGGACGTTGTCATTTTGGCCGGCGGCAAAGGAACTCGCCTGGCAGAACTCACCCAAGAAACACCAAAAGGACTCGCTCCGATTGGTGATCGCCCAATCCTTTCACATCTGATGGGTATTTTCGCGCGCCAGGGCCACCGTCGCTTTATTCTTTGTGTCGGCTACGAAGGGCACCAGATCGCCGACTACTTCGGTGGCGAGGGGCGCTTACCGGGCACTGACGTCATTATAAGTGATTCTGGACTTGCGGCGTCCAAAAGCCAACGCATCGCAGACGCCCTGGTACACGTCAAATCGGACCGTTTTTTACTCAGTTATGGCGATGACTTGGCGAACATCGACCTGAGCGCAGTAATAGCCCAGGGAGAGCGAACCGAATCCATTGTGACCTTGACTGCAGTACAGCCGCTATCTCCATTCGGTGTCCTTAACCTGGAGACCAATGGACGCATTACTGGGTTTCGCGAAAAGTGCCGTATGCCAGACTGGATAAATGGTGGATTCATGTCGGTATCACGCCAAATCGAAGGCTATCTCGCGCTTGGTGAACTCGAGAATGAAGTATTCGAACGCCTGGTGGTCGAACATCGATTGAATGCATACCGACACCAGGGCTTTTGGAAAGCGATGAATACGCATAAAGACTACCTGCAGTTCAACGAACTTACGGACCGAGGCGAATTGCCGTGGGAGAACATCTAATGGACTGGACACGTGAACGCGTCATGGTAACTGGAGCCACAGGATTTATTGGCGGCAATCTGGCCGCGCGCCTGTTGCAAGAAGGTGCGACGGTATTCACGGTCGAGCGAGATAGAAAAGCAATCAATACACTGAAAGCACTGGGAGTCTACGACAAAGTCACGTGTATCCCTGGCGATATCGCCGATGCGGAGTTGATGCTCCGCGCGATGAACGAGCATGAGATAACTTTCGCATACCATCTCGCAGCTCAGGCGATAGTGACCGTGGCGAATCGACACCCAATCTCTACATTCGAATCCAATATTCGTGGTACCTGGAGTGTATTAGAAGCGGTGCGACAAACTCCCTCAGTACGCGGGATAATCGTTGCGTCTTCAGACAAAGCATATGGAGTTCAAGAGCGGCTCCCATATACAGAAGACGGACGACTGCTCGGGCGGTTTCCCTACGATGCCTCCAAGGTTTGTACCGACGTTCTCGCCCAAAGCTATTACACAAGTTACGGCGTCAAGTTGGCTATCACCCGTAATGCGAATACTTATGGCCCCGGTGATATGAACTGGTCGAGGCTTATTCCAGAGTGCATACGATGTGCGGTCACTGGTAAGCCATTCGAAATACGGTCAGATGGTAAGATGCAGCGCGATTATATGTACGTAGGCGATGCGGTCGACGGGTACCTCTTACTTGCGGATTCACTCGAATTACCCGAAGTCTGTGGCAAGGCTTTCAACTTTGGCACCGGAGTACCGCATTCAGTTTTTGCCGTAACCAAAGCTATCTTAGACGCTGCAGATGGCATGCAACTAGAGCCTATCGTTCTGAATCAAGCCACTTGTGAAATCCCGATACAGTATCTCGACGTGCAACGCGCTGCGGATGTCTGGGGATGGACTCCTAAAGTATCGCTGGAGGATGGACTAGCAAAAACCGTTGCTTGGTACAGAGCCTTCCTGGAGCGTGCGGAGACCTAGACATGCACCGCACGCTGAAAATAGCTCTCGTCTCGACTATGTATTCGCCGTTCCAAGTTGCACTGACCGCGGCATTGAATTCGCGGTCAGGTGTGGAGTGTCAGGCCCTGTTCACCATGACGCGCTCCGGGGCTCGAGGTAAGCATTGGACGGAAGGGATGCGCCAGTCCCCCCACATCCATATTGCTCCCGAGTGGACACAGCAAGCCGACTTGACACGATGGATTGGAAATCACTTGGCAGACAATCGGCCTGATATCATCGTGGCTACCGGTATTTTGCGCTCAAACACCTACCGATCGATGTTCTCACTTCGACACGAATTACGCGGTATTCCCATTGGACTCTGGCTTGAGCACCCGAACTTCGCGGTACCAATCCATCGTCGATACCTGATGGAGACCGCCATTCGTGTGCAGCTGCGAACAGTGGACTATGTGCTAGCCATCGGTGACAAGGCAGAGTCGTTCTACCGTCGATGCCATCCTAGGCTGCCCATCTACGTCGTACCTTACGGACAAAATCTAGCCCCCCTGTTCGCCGTCGAGCGAAGCTTTGATTCGTCGCCACCTACTTTTTTATTTTCAGGCCAACTCGTCCACCGAAACAATATTGACTCCCTTTGTGCGGCCTTGCGACGGCTCGCCAGAACACACGCAAATCAATTCAAGTTTATAATGGCCGCATACGGCCCTGACGAGGCCATGGTGCGCAATGTCATGTCGCAGATACCGCAACTCGGACAAGCTATCACCTTCGATACGGAATACGAGACATGGGAGGACCGGATCCGTCCATTTCGAAATGCGGATGTCCTCATATGTCCTAGTCGCCATGCGGGATGGGCGCTAGTTGTTCCGGAAGCCATGGCGGCAGGTATGCCGGTCATTGCCACCCGTAACGTAAACGCTGCGCGCTATTATGTAAGACCCGAAGTCAATGGTCTGTTATGCGACGAAACAGCGGCTAGTATCCATCGCTGCATGGCACGATTCATCGATGAACCTCAAGCGATTGAACGTATGGGAAGAGCCGCTCGGATCGCCGCATCCGCAGGAAAAGCGGAGCATGTAGCCGGCCTCATGGAAAGTGCGTTACGCCGGCAATACGCGATTAGCGCGTAGCACCTTACTGATCCATAGAATCTCATCGATGTGGACCACCCCTGCCAGCGGTCCGGTGAGTGTTCACCAACGACATGACACCGTGGCCCAACAGCGATATCACCCGCTCCTGTTAGGCAAGCGCAAGCTGGACTAGCTATACCAGTGTACATGGCCCCGCCGTGAGTCTGGTGAGTCTACCCAGCGGCGCGCTTGACTGGTGCTTTTGCTGATACGCCATTATCCGCCGGGCGATACTCCGGAACCAGCTCGCGTAAAATGGCGACTGCTGCCGACACATCCTGGCGGCGACATACATCGATCAAACCTTCGACACGTCGATCCAACCGTTGGATCTTTGGTGCTCCTTGACGACTCAGGAATATTTTTTCGTGACC
>PKDL01000185.1 GCA_002863065.1 Pseudomonadota bacterium | reverse complement strand
ATTGACGAAAATCGAGTGCTGGTCGCCTGGGATGTCACCCGCGATGAGTCGAAAATCGCCATGATCACCCGGCCCACCAACGAACTCATTACCAACGAGGGGTGGTCGACGGTAGACATCTGGGAACGCAGTACAGGGAAAGTCAAGCGACTCCAGGATACACTCTGGCGCAAAGAGGCCCCATCGCCGTACGGCTGGCTCGACGCACCAAGCTGGTCTCCGGACGGGAGCATCCTTACCTTCACGGTGGATTTCGACGGATATCCCACGGAAATCCTCGTGACGACATTCGGAAAAAAGGCTGGCCAAAAGACGCACCGAATGAAGCGTCCCCGAGCCCTCACCGTCAATGGCGGGACGAGTCCGCAATGGACGACTGGTGCCGGATTTGTGTTTGTGGGAGAGGAAAAAGCCCGTGTCCGTCTGTATTCGCTACCGGATGCGACGGACCCGGATAGCGGGGCAACAGTACTGACAGCGGGAGATGTGGTGGTAGGCGCCTTCGCATTGTCTCCAAACCGTAAGCGTGTGGCATTCGCCATGAGCAATCCCACTAGCTTTGGCGACGTATTCGTTGCCTCAGTCAAGCCGGGAACAAAAAATTACCGGCAAGTCAGTGTCATCAATCCGCAGGTGTCCGACTGGGCGCTACCGACCCATCAGGTGGTTCAGTGGAAGAGTACCGACGGAACGCAGGTGGAAGGCATACTTACACTGCCGCCGGGCGTCACAGAGGCGCGTGGTTTACCCATGGTGGTTTATATCCACGGCGGACCTGCCAGTTCGACCAAATTCCGACGGCGTTTCTGGGGCTACGGAAGAACCCTGATGTCTGCGCTCGGATATGTCACGTTTAGTCCGAACTATCGCGGCTCTACTGGGTTTGGTGACAAATTTTTGGTGGATTTGATCGGCCGCAAAAACGATATCGACGTCGCCGATATTATGACGGGCGTTGATGCGATGATTGCACGCGGAATAGCCGACCCCAATCGTCTTGGCGTGATGGGCTGGTCCAATGGCGGGTACTTGACGAACTGTCTCATTGCGCATCCTGAACATGGAAAGCGGTTCAAGGTAGCGAGTTCTGGAGCAGGCGTGTTTGATACCGCCATGCAGTGGATGATTGAGGACACACCTGGTCATGTCGTGAATTACTCCAAAGGACTACCCTGGCAGCGTCCTGATCGAATGATAAAGTCCAGTCCTCTCTATACGATTGATACCGCAGTCACGCCGACATTGATTCACGTAGGGGAAAAAGACCCTCGGGTCCCGCAGCAGCATTCGATTGCATTACACCGCGCGCTACATACCTACCTTAAGGTTCCTACTGAGCTCGTTATCTATCCGAAAATGGGGCATGGGCTTCGAACGTGGGGCGATAAGCTCACCAAGATGGAATGGGATATTGCCTGGTTCGAAAAGTACTTGCCGGTGAAATTGAAGTCGACTGATAAGTCACTAGCAAAGTGAGCAGTGGCATGTTCACTAACGGCCGTCGTACCGTGGCGTTGGTGCCGCGCCGCTGCGGAGGAAAAGCACTGGACGCCGCCGGCTGGTGTCTAGAAGCTACCGCCTCCAGCGAGATACTCTTCAACCAAAGAGCAGAGGAAGTTGTCTGGGCAGCACACTTGGTCTCCTAGCTGCGTGTATATATCGCCCGGATTGATACACATGCGGTACCCTTTGGACGGTGCGGAGTAGTAGTACGCCCAGAAAAAACACATTTCCTGATTTGCTGATTCACCAAACGTGACGTTTTTGTCGCCGGTGTTATTCCAGGAACACCGATATTCAAAGCCCTCTCCGTTTTCGAATGAGAGTGGCGGATCGAATTGAATCAGCGGGGCTTCATCCCAGTAGAACGGCTTGTCTAGCGGGTATATGTCGGTCTTGTCTTCATTTTGTAGTCCGTGCTTGATTTCAACGTTAGTACCGTATTGGTGTGTGTGGCCGGTGATAGCGAAGACCTTTGCTTCTTTCCACACATCCAAAAAGAACCATCCGGTATCGTAGGTTTCTCCTGCCGGGATATTGAAGTCGGGCGTTCCGTAGAACAGCATGTTGGCTTCAGCTTCGACATCTGCTGCATCGATTGTGTGGAAGGAAACGTCCGCATGTGCGGTGATATCTTCCGGGTAGTAGTTGAGGTAATGTGCTTCGATTCGCACCATTTGGTTCGGTTCGAACTTGAAAGCGACCCCATCTGGAAACTCAAGCGTTTCTTGCGGTATTTGAGTGATCATTAGCGGTATCGTATTTCCGCCCAAGGTTTCTAAGAACGGGAAGCAGTCAAAGGGTTCTGTTTTCTCTTCGGTTTCGGCGGAACGGTACACGATTACATGATGGCTGCCTTGCCCTAGGTCGGTGGTGATTCCGGTGACCCAGACTTCGTTCTCATTCTCGAGACGTTTCAGCACGCACTTTGTGATCTCTTGCCCAGGCTGCATATCCCAGTCACCGATAAACGTGTCATACGTGGCTGCCACCGGCGGTCGCGTGGAGATATCCTCTGGATTATCAGTGTCGACCGCCGCCGAGCCAGCGTCTTCGTCTTTCGGCGGGTCTACTGTCTCCGAATCTGGTCCGTCCGCTCCGTCAGCGCCATCCACATTGGCGGTGTCGAGAACATTGCTGACATCAGTAATGATGTCGCTTGTGTCTGGACTTACGCTTGACGCTACGGGAGTAGATTCTGCATCGCATCCAACCAGCAGAGAAAACAACAGAAAACAACAGGAGAAGGGTAGGAGCTTCATGGTGGAGGAGTGTGCCTTCTTATGGCCTCTCGATTCAAGGTCCATTTCTTTTATGTTTCGAAATCTTTTGTGGCGGTGCCCCACGGCGTCAGGTCTACCAGTGTTTCAACAGAAACTAATCCCGTATCGATAGGCCCGGTGGCGGCGTCATGAATGCGCCAGTGGAGTGTGGGCTTTCCGAGCGGCTGAGACTCGACAAAGATGCAACGGAGTTCCCCTGGTTCGAATCCGCATTGTGACTGTATGGCGTTGAGGAGTCGCTCGTCATGCAGATGACCGTCTCCAAAGTTCCACCCTAGCGCCATCCCAGCAACGATTTCACCGTCGAGCCAGGTATACCTCGGAAACTCATCCACCGTTCGTGGGATAAGTTTCGCGACCGCGCGGCCATGTAGGTGCATGAGTCGGAAGGCAATCACTTTGCCGACCAGAGCGATGCATGTCGGGTGATCGTAAAAACCGCTGAGTTGCGAGTACACCCATGGGGACCATTTCTTGAGCGCCTCTAGCCGTTGGTGAGAGTCGTCTTTGAATAACCAGACGCTGCAAGCCCAATTTCCCGCGTAATATCTCATGGATGGCAGGAAGGATACTTTCGATGGAAAGAGGTTTCCTGCCAACGGAACCAGCAGAAGCATGAAGATTAGGAAGCCTGCCGTGACGGGTTCTATCGCGTAGAGAGCCGTACCACCTTCACGACCAAAGAGGACCATGGCGCCGTAGACAACCATGACATTCCACTCCAGCGGAACGCCTACTGGAATAGAGCTAGTGATATGGAGGTGTAGTGCCCACATCAGGGTAAGTCCACAGCTGACGTTCCAGGGAGCAGGCAGGAGGAGGAATGCCAACGGAACGGATAATTCCAGGCCAATTCCAAATGCAGCAAGTCGCTTGGCACGTGTAGATGGCCGAAGGTCGTTCGGGTACGAGCGATATAAGGCCCGTTTTGCGCTTGCCCTACGCACCATTGGACTGTTTGAGGTCATGACACATACGACGGCTGGGAAGTGTCGATTTAGTTTGGAGATTCCGGCCCAAAACCAGAGCGCAAGCTGTATCCAGCAAGCTGCAGCCCACCAATCTGTGGCCAAAGCGAAAACCACGATCGTGGTCCAGTAGTGCTCGGCACGCGCGGCCAAAAATAAGGTTTTATCGACCAAGCCACAGGCAGGAACCAAGACAGCCAGCATGATGAGCAGCGTTTGAGAGGGTGCCGCGCTGACTACGTACAACACCGAGCATCCGATGGTGGATGCGTAGAGGGCAATATCCAGGAGGCTGCGTGTGATTCCTCCAATAATCGGTAAATGGGGCCAGAGCGACGCCTTGGTTGTGCCAGGTCTCAGAAAGTACAGAAAGCCGCCGACGGGTGGTATATAACGAGCAGTGAGTGGACCACTGCCGCACCCAAAGCCCATTAGCTCAAACAATAGGCTGAACACGATTGCTTTTTGAAAAGCGAGTGGTGCGGCCCACCAAGAAGCAATGTCGCTTATGGATCCAAACGACAATGAACAACAATATGCCCAGCCGATGGCGTACAGTCCTATTTTGATACTGTAGATTAGAAATACCCCGAGTGGGCTTCCGTATCCGTCTAGTGCCCAGGACTCACAGACAAGCTTCGCCTTTTGCTCAAATGGAAGGTCGTTCCATTCCAGTGGGTCGTACGGCGGTAATTTAGGATCGATGAGTCCGATAGCGCTTACTCTCGTCTAACAGTTGACTGTTGGTAGGTGCCCTTTGAGTCTATCGCATGTAGTCTACCGAAGTATGCTGAGATTGTGTCTGGTGGTGTTGGTATTTTCGCTGTCTGCTTGTTCCACGCAGCTGGCACATGTCCCAAATCAAAACGCCGAATTTCTCGAACAATACGCGAAAACAGGTGGGTTCCAATACGGGCATCCTCGCGCCTTTAAACCCCTACCCAATGGCCAATGGCTCTTTCTTCGGAGTCCGAAAGACACAAATGCTCAATCCGTGTATCTGTACGACCCGGCTACAGGACGAAGTACGCCCTATATTACCCGCGACCAGCTTGTGGAGGGTGCAGGACCTGAGACCGAAACAGAGAAGGCCCGGAGAGAACGTCAGCGTGACTTCGGAGGCGGCATCACGGCTTATCATGTCACGCAAGATGGCCGTTCCATTCTTTTCAACGTGGGGGGCGTACCCCATGTGTTTTCCACTGAGAGCCGCACCGTCCAAGCCTACAGCGCTCGTCGCCCAGCCTATGACCCTCAATTGTCGCCCGATGGCTCATGGCTCAGCTATGTGCATAAGAATCGGGTCTGGCTGCAGCCTGTAGACCGTTCAGCTCGAGCGTATGCGCTTATGGGGCCTCCACTGCAGGGTATTACGTATGGTCTTGCCGAATTCGTGGCGCAGGAAGAAATGGGGCGCATGCGTGGCTATTGGTGGGGGCCTGACTCTCGACGCATACTGGTACAAAAAACCGATGAACGCGACGTGAAGACCTGGTTCATTACCGACCCAGCTACGCCCCAACGTCGTTCAAGTCCCCGCCGTTATCCCGCCGTCGGTGAAAATAATGCGGTGGTTTCTCTTTTACTTTTTGATTTGGATGGGCGTCAGCGTCGAGTGATTTGGGATCATCACCAATATCCGTATCTAGCGACTGTGCGATGGCAAAAAGATGGGGCGCCCTTATTGGTCGTGCAGAACCGACCACAAACTGAACTCGCGGTGCTCGCTCTTGACGTCGACACGGGGGCGACGCGTATCATCCACATCGAAAAAGATCCTGCTTGGATAAACCTAGATCAAGACTTCCCAAGATGGATTGAAAGCGGGGCGGCATGGCTTTGGGCTACTGAAAGAAGCGGTGCATGGCAGATAGAACGGAGACGGCCAGACGGTACATTGGACGGTAGCCTAACTCCACCACTACCGGGATATGCGAAAGTTGAGTCCTGGTCGGATACCGGCGTTGTAGTTGCCCTAATGCGTCCATCGACAGAGCGGCATTTGTATCGATTTCCCTACGCGGGCGGAGAGGGTAGACGGCTTACTACGACGCCGGGCCTACACTATGGTGTGTTTTCGTCAATGGGGGATCAATGGATCCGTGTATCACGTGATGATTCAGGTGCGCAGACGGTAACTTATATTGATGGACAGGTAGAACAACCTGGGCCCGTCAGCGTAGCCTCATCATTCGAGGTAACGCCCAGGTTGCAGGTGTTGAGTGTGCCTTGTGGAGCGCATGAATGCGATGCTGCCATCATAAGACCTCGACAAATGCAGCCAGAACTCACGTACCCCGCACTGGTATATGTGTATGGAGGGCCACATTATAAAGTTGTAAAGCGTGATCCGCGCCGGTATCTGCGACAGCAATGGCTCGCTGATCAGGGCTTTGTCATCTTGATGGTGGATGGGCGAGGGACGCCGGGACATGGTCGCTCATTTGAACGTGCCATTGCGGGGGATCTCGCCACTGCGGCGGTGGCAGACCAGGTCGAGGGAATACGTGCGCTTCTCAACCAATTGGAGAGTGTGGATCCGGCAAGGGTGGGTATTTTTGGTTGGTCTTTTGGAGGCTATCTGTCGTCGATGTGTCTTCTTAGAGCTCCTGAGCTGTTTAAGGCTGCTGTTAGTGGTGCACCAGTCACTGATTGGCGTTGGTACGACACCCACTATACGGAGCGCTATATGGGGCTCATCGATAATAATCGCGACGGTTACGATGCAACCAGCCTGGTGAAGCATGCGAGTCGGTTGAAGCGGCCGCTAATGCTGGTGCACGGCACCCTCGACGATAATGTCTATCCTATCCACACGTTGAGGTTTTCCGATGCATTATTCCGGGCCGGTATCCCACACCGGGTCCACTATATTCCTGGTTATACACATCGGGTAGCTGGAGAGACGATTACCAGACGCCGCTATGAATTGATGGTGGATTTCTTTCGGACGCATTTACGATAGCGCCGATACAGCTTATGTTGGGCAGGTAGCTGGAAGGGGTATTGCCACACTCCGGCTGAGCGTGCTGGCCTCATAGTAGACCGGGGAATCGCTCCTAGCCGTTGACCTCGCCGTCATCAGGACTGCATCCAACGATAGCCAGGCTTCACCGTATACCAGCCTGTGGGTAAGGATGCCGAAGAGGTAAAATGTAGTCCGTTGAGTTAGGCCGCTGCTAAGCAGCTGGCCACCCGAGCGTTATCTCGTACGAGTGCTAGATTTGCGGTAAGGGTTGCTCCACGCGATATACGATGCAATGCCCCCAAGATGGCAGGGGTCCGATTGCGCCCTTCGGCTCCCTGTCGATCGGCTTCGGACTCGGCTTGCATTACCCACTCCTCGAACTCGGACCGATCGAGCTCGTAGCGTTCTGGTATCGGATTAGCGACTACAATACCGCGTCCGGTTCGCTTGAGTTCATCTCGACAAAACGCTGCGAGGGCTTTTGTGTCATCGAACTTTGCATCCACTGTGCAATCGCCATCACGGAGATAAAACGCCGGAAAGACGTCGACCCCAACCCCGACTACTGGAATCCCTAATGTCTCCAGCGCCTCACGCGTCGAGCGCACATCAAGAATGGATTTCACACCGCTTGTAACAACGGCGACTGGAAAACGAGTAAGAGCGGATAAATCAGCCGAGATGTCAAAGTCGACTCCATAGCCCTTATGTACCCCTCCGATTCCACCCGTGGCGAAGAACGATATTCCAGCATGTGCCGCGAGCTCCATCGTGGTTCCAACAGTGGTTGCTGCGTGTTGCCCCCGATAGATTGCGACGCCCATGTTCGCGGTATTTACCTTGCATACCTCGTTGCTCGCTTGGAGCATACGCTCCAGTTCATTGTCCGTGATGCCTACCGTTGGCTTACCGGCAACGACTCCGCAGAGCGCTGGTTCCGCATTATTGCTTCGAACGATCTGGCGTAGTTCATGATGGAGGGGGAGGGCGGATTGGATCGGTACGCCGTGCAGTAGCAAGGTGGTTTCAAGCGCGACTGCTCGCTCTGGATCTTCCAATCGTGAAGTCAGGGTTACCACTCTTCTACTCGGGTTCCTGCACGCATACCCTGGTCCGTGGTGCGCTTCCGGCGGTTTGCTTTCGGCATCTCATCATCGGGTACCGTGCGGTGCGGCAGGACCCCCTGATGCGGGCGCGTGAGCATGGTAGGTTGCGTATATATGATGTCTTGTATCTTCTTTACGAAGCGACCAATGCAGGCGTCGAATACAGCTCCCTGAAAATGTATCCAAAAGTTGAGTTTGTTTTCCGTTCCGAAGGGAGCACTTTCGGACTGCAGCCCAAAACGGAAAGTGAGCGCTTGAAAGACTGGGAGTGGTCCGTCATACCCTCCTTTGACAAACGCTTCGTGAGCCGCGGGTCCAGCTTCGCAGTACACCTCAACCCACTCGTCTGCTACCGATTCATCTATCGGGACGCCAATCTTGGTGACGAGCAGATTGCGTAATGCAGCCTCGGCAGCCTTGGGTGCGAGTTTCATCTGGGGACAACAGAGGAGGATGTCGTATCGCTCGGATACTTTGGTCATACGTGACTCCTAAATCATGCAGCTTCCCGAGGATATCAACGTTGAAGCGTACGTGCGAACTTGACCCCAGGGACTCAGTGCCCGACCCTGTTGAAATCCGCTGTGAATGATTTTCAATGCAGCCAAATTTGGATGACCAGGTGAGGTCTGAAAGGAGCAAGAGATGAGTTGGGGTCATATCACTACTTGGAGACTCGTACTCATAGCCTCAGTGGGTTTATGTACTGCCTGCGGAACCAGCAGGCCTGCGGCGGCCCCGTCGAATGCGCCCGCGGCGTCAACCTCTACGGCATCCCGCCTTCATTCGGCGTCCGCTTCAGTCACTGAACTAGAGCAGATGGCCCGACAATACGCTGATGCCAAGGCCGTTAGAGATTTTGGCCGAATCTGGGATATGCTTGCGAGTCAGTCGAAGCGTCTCACCATGCTGGTGTCCAAGAAGCCTGCAGAAGTAGATGATACACGAGCGAAATCACAAGGATTCGATTCTGCAGCTCATGTGAAGTCGTTAGACGACCGTAGCTACTTTCAGGCCCGACGACAGCATATGGCAGCCGAAGGGCAGTACGCATACAGCGATGGTGTAACGGCCACAGAAGTGCATGTGGGGAAGCCAGTGTATGTGCCGATCTCAGGACGGAGACTCTTTGTTTATCCGGCCACTATTGTGTTATCGGACGGCTCGTCTGACCTAGTAGGTGTCACAGAGAACCTAGGTCAGTACTATATTGTGGAGCCCTAAGGCCCTCACCTCAGTCGGCCTCCGCTCCCAACTCAAGTGAAAAGACAGAGCAATTTCCCGAAACCCTCAGTACACCGTCGACAGTGCTTTGTTCGGTGCTATCCAATACGGTGGCGTCGAACGCTCGATCGGCTTCTACGAAGCCGAGCATTACGCACATTTCATTGTCTCCGATCCCCCAGTAAATCGTTTTTTCGAATGTATTCGTGTAACGGCATGAGAAGCGAAAGCCATCAGACTCCGAAAGATCGATGGGTGGTTCAAACACTCTTCCAAATGGGTCACTGGAAAACTTCTGGTCCGCTACTAGCGATGTACCATCCAGTGCACCTCCTATCAGTGTCAGCTCGAACCCAGTTCCTAGTCCGTGGTAGTGCGGTAATACGTAATGAAGCTTGGCGTTGAATGTCTCGCCCGTCTGCGACTCATATGCACTGCGGAAATTACAGTCAGATGTGAACTCCGCCTGGCTGAGAGGAGGAATCTTCAGGTCCAGATAGCTGAGGCGTATGGGAAGAAGCGGGGTCTCAACGTCTTCTTCCGGCATGGTATATAACCGCATACGTAAGCCTGTACTTTTTGGTGTTGGTTCGACGTTCAGGAG
>PKDL01000423.1 GCA_002863065.1 Pseudomonadota bacterium | reverse complement strand
GCCGAAAAAAAAACAGGTTTCCCCCCCCCCAAATCCGGGGTGGCAGATTTGGGGAGGGGAGAGTCCGCCGGAAAATAGGTAGGTAGGTCCGAGGGTCCTGAGGCACCATCGCCGGCGGTGTGTTTGTCGCTACTACATTAGGCCGCTCTCGCACGGGTACAGGGGGAGTGGGCTGGACAGGCACATGCGTTTGCACCGCGCGAAACGGCGGTACTACGTCCTGCTTCCAGTCTTGGATTTCTTGTCGGCAACCAACTAGCAACCATAGACAAAGGCTTTGCAGCAGTGTTTTGTTCAAAACGTGTAATGTTTTGCTCAGCATGCTCACACTGGTGACGCTACCGGACCCACGGTAGGGAAGCAAAAGGACGGATATGTGATGCGTGTGGAGGTCGGGTGTCTTTACGTGCGAAATTAGGGTGTCCGCGGAAAGACTTTGGTAAGTTACGCGCGTGTCACAATTTAACCGATGTCCTTCTTGTAAGAAGTGGGTACCGAAAGGTGACTCGCATTGCCCACACTGCGGGGCTAGGGTTACCCCCTGGGATGTTGCGAAAGCAACCGTTCTCTCTCTTCTTGGCACCACGGATCACACGCGGAAAAACCTGCTCTGTGTAGCGTGTAATCGCGTAGTAGGAGAAGGTGCGGATGTCTGTCCGCACTGCGGGGCAAAGCAGACCAGCTCGGCTAGGTTGGCACGCCAGCTTTTCGGCGATATTCCGTCTCAGCGCCAAGCCACTCCAGTGTTGCTTGGCGTAATGGTAATGCTGTTCGTTCTGCAAGGGCTCATGAGTTTCCAACGCCCCGATTTCAACCTGTTCAGCTTTTTGATGGGCGGGGACCGGCTCACATCAGCACTGCTCGGTGGGCTGCTCGGGCCATTCATCGATTACGGCAATCAATGGTGGCGTCTCATCAATTCTAATTTTCTGCATTTTGGGGCGATACACCTGTTTTTCAACCTCAGTGCGCTTCGCGTACTCGGACCAATGGTTGAGAATGAATACGGTACGGGATGGTACTTATTTGCGTTTCTGCTGACGGGTATATCTGGCTTTTATGCGAGTTATCTTATTAGTCCACTTGCGTTTACGGTGGGCGCATCCGCCTCACTGTTTGGTTTGATTGGGGTGGGTATTGGTTTTGCCTACCGTGAGCGTGAACGTAGACAGCAACAGCTCAAAACCTTGGTCCAGTGGGCCGTATTGGGCGTTGGTATCGGGTTTCTCAATATTATTCCTATGAACAATGCGGCGCACATTGGAGGACTTATTAGTGGGTTAGCGTTTGGACTCGTGTTATCGCCTCGAACCGCCTCCCGGCGTGGGTTCCGCAGGAATCTTGGAAATCTACTGGGGTACCTCAGTGTCGCGCTGTCGTTTCTTGGTTTTGCACTTGCCATACTAGGGCGCGATGAGACTCAGCGATTGCTGTTTGGCTAGTGGGTAAGCTAGCTACCACTTCGACGAGCGTACAAGACACTCCTTCGAGAGGAGCGACAGATCAGGCTAAAACACTGACATCCTTGACCCCGACCCAGGCTAACCGTGTAATGGCGCCATGATTACGACCGCAATTATAGTGACAGTACTCTTTGCACCTCCCTCGAATGAGTCTTTCAAGCGTGACCGAGTGCAACAAATCAGCGATATGGCTGCCGATGCACGACCAGCAGGAATATCGGCTTTTACGAGCCTGCTAACACGCGAACTTCCCTCTTGGGAGCGAATTGTGGTTATCAAGATGCTGAAGCCGCATCACCGGACGGCCGCTCTGAGGGCGGTCAAACGCCTGATGAGACATCCAGACATACACGTTCGGACCGAAGCAACGATACGCTCTCATCAATGGTCACCAACTTCAGAGTCATTGAAAGCTTTGGAGACGTTCCGGAGCCGTGGGGTAAATCTTCGGCGTGCTTTCCAAACAGGCGAAGTTCGGGGGCGTCCAACGTATCGATCCGATGGCCCCGCGTTTTTCTTAGGGAGCATGTCCCATTCAAACGTATACAGTCGGCTGGATGGAGCATTAGGTCTTGTGGAACAGGGCGACGAGCCTGCAGCGAGCGTTGCGATCGGCGTATTCGAGGCGATCTTGAGAGAAGGGTCCGTAAACGATCGGCGACTGGCTGTGCATCACATGTATACGAGCTTTCGTGAACCCAGGTTTGTTCCTTTAGTGAAGCTGGCAAGTGATGACCCTGATGAGACGGTGAGTCGCCTTGCCACTACGCTCTTGAGCCGGCTTTAGCCCGTTATCGGATTGGGGGCGGTACGTATGTCTTTAATGCAACTGTTGCAGGACCTGACTTGGACTCGGACACCGCTGCTTGCGGTGGCTTTTGGGTATCCTTTTTTTCTTCGTGTTGTGGGTGCCGCGTGGGCAAATGCTTCGGAGAGCCGGTTGTATGGTCATATCGCATCTTGGAGTGTTGCACTTGGGCTTGTGAGTGCAACATTTGGACTTGCCCTGACGGTCTATATGCATCGGTCCGGCGTGAATCTTATCACCGATGTAGACTTCCTAGCGCTACTAGCACCTTTCTGGTTCGGCTTGGGAGCACTTTTCGCTGGAACACGGGTTATTGCATTTGAGCGGCTCCGGAGTTTTCCGGTGCTTCGTCGAGTCTGGTCGTTATTGATGGCGGGATTAACGCTGTTCGCCGCTTTCCTAGTGCTACGTCATACCTATTGGGTCGTATTTTCTGGAATTATGGGATTCTTATTTGTAGCCGTGGTGGTGTGGACAGTGTTCAGTACATTGGCCGATAGAGCATTAGATAATACGGACGAAGAACCTGAGGATCTTCTAGATGAAATCGCGGCAAACAGTCGCCGCCGGTTGAAACGGTTATCCGATGCAGCCGCTGGCCCTCGGTCTGAGGCTGGGCCGGATGGGCGCTGAACAGTTAGTCATACTTGGTGCGGGGGCGGCCGGGTTATCGGCCGCATGGCACGCTCGTGTGTTTGGCATAGAAGCAATGCTCATCGACCGACAGGGTGGACCTGGCGGCGCATGGCGACGAATGCGGCCTAATATGAAATGTCTGTCGCATCGGAAGTATGATCTCCTGCCTGATGGGACTTTTCCGCGTGGTCCAGGCGACCTCGCTCGGGCTACTGAAGTCAAGGAATGGCTACAAAGGTTTGCGGCACAGAACGCGTTTGAGAGTAGTTATGGTACCAGCGTGACTCGTGTATGGCGGAGAGGCGGTGTGCTTCGGGTCCAAACGTCATCCGGAACCATCGATACTCGACGCCTCTTACTCGCTACCGGGGAACATGGTTCTCCCTGGGTTCCGGCCTTTGCATCAACGGTTCTTGTGCCACAGACACATTCCAGCCGTTTGAAGGAAGGCGAGGTGGCCTCGAACGAACGGGTCCTCGTCGTGGGTGGTGGTAATTCAGGTGCAGAAGTCACTCGTTTACTACTACACGCCGGGGCTACTGTACTCTTGTCGCTCGGCCGTCGGTCCGTCAGGTATGTGCCTATGCCGAAGGGCCTACTCGCGGATATTGGGTATCGAGCCAGCGGTTTACCGCTCCACTTTTTTCCCAACAAGATGGGATGTACCGATCGAACCCCATTAGTAGATTCCATGTTTCACGACGCGATACGCGACGGCCGAGTGCAGGTAGTACCGCGGGTAGTGGGTGCGGACGTAAAGGGTGTGCAACTCGAAGATGGACACCGTTTAGAAGTTGATCGGGTCGTTTGGGCGACCGGGTTCAAGCGCGAAACCGACTGCCTAAGCGCAGTGTTGCCCGTCGGCCCCAGGGGTGAATTATCACAAAGAAAGGGCCGTGTTGCATCCGATATAGGGATAGTGGGTATTCCATGTATGCGCACGCGTCGGTCTGGGTTTCTGCGTGGGTTCGCCGACGACTCCCGAGCGGTAGTGCGAGCACTCCTATGATACGCCAGCTGGTTGCATGGTCAGGCGTGGGATGTGTCAGCCTTGGTGTCCTGGGTTACTGGGCCTATACTCTGGGGGGGCAAGAATGGCTGAAGACCGCCATGGGCACACCTCGTCGCATCCTACTGCTCGGTGGCACCGCATTGTCAGTCATGGCATTGCCAGGACCGCTTGGAATTGCACCTGCTGTGTCGTCGGCACTAATGCTTGGATATGGCATCAAACGGCAATGGGTGTTTCCTACACCGGCCGCTTCAGTCATGAAAAGCGAGCTCATTGTACCTCCCGAGGAATGGATGATTCTTTTGCCGGGCGCCGGGTGTATCCCACTAAGGTGGGCAGCGAGGCTGCGGACGTTGGTGTTGAACCACGAGAGTGGCACCTATGTTGTCAGTTACTGTTCGCTCGCGAAGTCACTACGGGTGTTTATCGATGCACCGGTGGAGCTAGCGGCGGTCCTGCCGCATGCTACCGGCTTCTACGTCGGGGCGGATGGGACGTGGTGGGATGGAAATACGGGAATAAAGTTGAACGGCTCTGGCTCTAACCTAGAAAGTGCAGAATTTCAGTTGGTCAAATCACAGGAATGCGCACATGCCGTTGTCCTCACCCCGAATGGCCAATCAATACTCCCGAAGCCACTCGGTCGGATCCCTCGCGTACCCGGTGCTCGTGGAGTGAAGAATGGGATGGACTGGGGTAGTGTGGATGGCGGGGACTGGGTGAAATTTACTGATCAGGGACCGATGACATCCTGGGTCGTAAGTCGCTGGGCAGCGAGCTCAATTGGACTGCAAATCCGTGTCGATGCGTAGTGGGCGTCAGGCTGTGTGAGTGTAGTCTCGGCTATACCTTGTACATCATCCATCCACGCTCTATCGCGATTCGAGCTAGTCGTTTCGAACCGTTAACGCAAAATGGAATACCCACAGAGGCAAGAAGAGGTTCGTCTGCGGAAGACGCGCCGTAAAAAGCTGTTTGAGATATTTGCAGGCTACGCCTGGCAAGAAAGCTTTCAGCGAGAAGCAACTTTCCGCCTGCATACGGAAGCGGTAATTTCACATTTTGTGAAATCAGTCCGTTTTCCACCTCGACTGCACTTCCAAACGCGGTGAAAGCCAGTGGTTCGAGAAGCGCATGGATGGTTTCGGTTGGTGCCAAGCTGAAGATGACAATGGGCACCCCTTGCGCCTGAAAGCGCTCAAGAACGCTTAGCGCTACAGGGTTTAGATTATGGCGCAAGCTCCTAGCAGCTCGACACGCTTCCGCCATGACTTCCGTAGCGGGTTGTCCGGCAAATATCCCGCTTGCTGCTCGGACTAATTCGTCCATGGTGTTAATGCCAGAACGATAACCTATAACGCTCCTTGACAACGCACCTATCGCACGCAGGGTGCGCACACCACGCGCTACGCGCCTAGCGATATCGAACGCAAGGTTTCCGTTGTAAACAACGTTGTCTAAGGTAAAAAACACCGCGTCGAGGTCGGTGCTGGGGTCCGGTGGAATCAGATGCGCTCGACCGTATTAATTTCAATACCAGCGAAGAACCAACTCGTTTCGAAGGCTGCGGTGTCGATGGCGTCTGAGCCATGGACCGTGTTCTCACCGATGTCCGTAGCGAAATCTGCTCGTATGGTTCCTGGCGCGGCATCCGCTGGATTCGTGGCACCCATAAGCTCACGATTTTTGGCGATCGCTCCTTCGCCTTCGAGAATCATGAGCACTACCGGTCCGCTGGTCATGAACTCCACTAACTCTCCAAAGAAGGGACGCTCACGGTGGACGGCATAAAAGCCTTCCGCTTCATTCCGCGAGAGAGTCTTCATCTTCATTGCGATGACAGACAGGCCTGCATTTTCAAAACGCTTTACGATTTCACCAACGACGCCTTTTTTGACGCCGTCTGGTTTGATGATGCTAAGTGTGCGTTGTAAACCCATTTCTTACTCCTACTTCGACAGCAGCTGCTGCATAGTAATACCCATATCCGATGGGGTAGCAGCCATGGCTATTCCGTTCGCTTCCAAGGCCTTGATCTTATCTGCAGCAGAACCTTTACCGCCGCTAATGATTGCACCAGCATGGCCCATTCTGCGTCCCGGAGGCGCGGTTGTGCCCGCAATAAATCCTACGACTGGTTTGGTCACGTTGGATGCAATAAATTCTGCCGCCTGTTCCTCAGCGTTACCACCAATCTCACCGATCATGATGATGCCGTGGGTATCAGGATCGGCCTCAAAGGCCGTCAGCACATCAATAAAGTTTGTGCCGTTGACGGGATCCCCACCGATGCCAACGCATGTGCTCTGCCCGATACCGAGAGCGCTGAGCTGACCTACAGCTTCGTATGTCAATGTGCCAGAGCGACTGACGACGCCAATATTGCCCTGCTTATGGATATGGCCGGGCATGATGCCAATCTTGCACGCACCAGGAGTGATAATGCCTGGGCAATTGGGACCGATAAGGCGAGTGTTGTAATGGTTTAGATATTCTTTGGCTCGAACCATGTCGAGCACCGGGATACCTTCAGTGATGCCGATTATCAGCTCGATACCCGCTTCTGCGGCTTCCATGATTGCATCAGCGGCAAAAGGTGGTGGCACGAAGATGACAGATGTGTTGGCACCCGTTTCACTCACCGCGTCGGCAACGGTGTTGAAGATCGGTACTGAATCGTTGAAAACCTGCCCAGCCTTACCCGGGGTAACGCCGCCAACCAGGTTGGTACCATATGCCATCATCTGAGTGCTATGGAACGAGCCCGCACTCCCGGTAATACCCTGGCAAATAAGCTTTGTTGACTTGTCGACCCAAATTGCCATTTTTACCCTCGCACTGCAGTGGCTGCTTTCTGAGCGCCATCTAGCATTGAGTCCGCACTCGTAATAGTAAGACCTGACTCGGCGAGAATCTTTTTGCCGAGCTCTACATTGGTGCCTTCGAGCCGCACTATCAACGGAACATTCAACCCGACAGCCTTGGCTGCCGCGACCACACCGTTAGCGATAACGTCACATTTCATAATCCCGCCGAAGATATTCACGAAGATCGCGTCAACTCCATCGTCCACCAGAATTTTGAAAGCCTCGGTTACTTTGTCTTCCGTGGCACCACCCCCAACATCGAGGAAATTGGCTGGCTCTACACCGACATGCTTCAATATATCCATAGTGGCCATCGCAAGACCGGCACCATTCACCATGCAGCCTACATTGCCATCCAGCTTTACGTAGCTGAGGTCAAACGCTTTTGCTCGCACTTCCAGTGGGTCTTCTTCGTCGATGTCTCGTAGCTCGAAGATGTCCTTATGGCGGTAGAGTGCGTTGTCGTCGAAGTTGATTTTTGCATCTAACGCATACACTTCGCCCGTCGGCGTTTCAACGAATGGATTGATTTCCACAATGCTGCAATCATTATCTATGAAGCAGGTATACAAGCCACCTAGCAGCTTGGACACCGCTCTGGCCGTGCGTCCCGAGAAACCGAGCTTGTACGCAACGCGTGTGGCCTGGAACCCAGTGAGGCCAACACCAGGGTCAATCCACTCTTTGAAGATTTTTTCAGGTGAGTGTTCCGCCACTTCTTCAATATCGACGCCACCTTCTGTGGAGGCCATCAGCGCAACTTGAGAGCGCTCACGGTCGAGCGTCATGCCGACATATAGTTCGCGCGCAATATCAACCCCGTTTTCAATATAAATGCGCTGAACTTTCTGTCCCTGCGGTCCCGTTTGATGCGTCACCAACTGCATGCCGAGAATATTGCTCGCGTGCGTGCGGACTTCATCAATCGACCGCGCCAGTTTGACGCCCCCGCCTTTCCCGCGGCCGCCGGCATGAATTTGGGCCTTCACCACGTACAAACCGGCTTCCATTGATTCCGCCGCCGTTACAGCCTCGTCCACGGTGAAGGCGACTTTACCTGGACGGACCGGAACTCCGTAGCGCTTCAGCAGTTGCTTTCCTTGGTATTCATGAATGTTCATTGTGCGGGTACTCTCCAAGGCGACGTTGTTGAGGTTGACGCACTATACATACGAATACACGCTTCGCAACCTGTGGATTCTGTCCTTATTATGGTTACTAACGACAAGGGGAGCTCCGCGCGATTGTCTCAGTTCTCGGCTGGGTATCATTGCGTTTTCTTCGCGTGTCGTTTGGCTTTGTGCCGAAGCTCTTAGAACGCGAAAGGATGAGCGACGGTGGCGAACCGTTTGGTGGAAAACCACTATCAGCGCATTTCTGGGAGATTTCTATAGGGCAGGTAGTACCTGGTAGCCTGATCGGAGTCATGACGTTGGCGAGAGGCACTGGATTAGATGGTCTATTTGAGTGACAGTCCTCGTGCGCTAACGTGTAGCCACGTTATCCAAAGTAGTGGTTCTCAGATGAGGTCTGCGTCGGCGACGCAGCGTCGTAAGAACGGAAATTGACGGGTGATACTGTCACAGATAAGGTCTTGCGCTGGAAGCGTTTTCACCGGCACTTCTCTTCGCAGTGATTGCTGGTCGGCAAAGGGTAGATACGCAGGAATAGGGTAGGGCGGTAACAGGGACCTCCCAACGTATGCTGTTGCTTCGTATCGCTAATAGACATCATCTCGAGGTGGGGTGGGACATGGCACAAAGCATTACGATGGGGCGGCTGTATCGCAGCACAGTAGCACTGAAAGCAATTATGGCAGTCACAGGGGTTGCCATGTTTGGCTGGCTACTGGCGCACATGCTGGGAAATCTTCAGATTTTTGCATTCGACGGTGGTGAAGCCTTCAACCGTTACGCGAAATTCTTGCATGACAATCCAGCACTGCTATGGGGAGCCCGAATCGCAATGTTGGGGTCGATCTTCCTTCATATCTATGCCGCGGTCGCCCTAACAAAACGGAATACGGCTGCGCGACCACGTGCATACAAAAAACATCGTTCGAATCGTTCAACATTTGCTTCACGATCGATGATTTATACTGGGCCCATCATCACGCTCTGGATCATCTTCCACCTGTCTCATATGACATTCGGTTGGCTGATTACGGATTTCAACACGCCCTGGGGGGATGGTGGAGTCGATGTTTACAAGAATCTTGTGACCGGGCTCAGTTCGCCGACTATCGGTGCGTTCTACGTGGTTGCAAATCTAGCTATCGGTATTCATCTGTATCATGGTGCATGGAGCTTTTTTCAGTCGTTGGGCTTGAGCCACCGAAAGTATGACGGCCTGCGTCGTCACGTGGCCAATGGCATCGCGTTTGGAATTTCTGGTGGATTTGTGGCTATCGCGCTCGCTGTCATGTTCAGCGTAGTGGAATTGCAGGGCTAGGGAGCAGGGCATGGAACTCAATTCATACGTACCAGACGGCGCGATTGCCGATAAGTGGGACAAGCACCGCTTTGAAATGAAGCTGGTGAATCCGGCAAATAAAAGGAAGTTTAGTGTCATTGTCGTGGGCTCAGGTCTGGCGGGAGCCAGCGCATCATCGACGATGGCGGAGCTTGGCTACGACGTGAAATGCTTCTGCTTTCAGGATAGTCCCCGCCGAGCACACAGTATCGCGGCACAGGGCGGAATTAACGCGGCCAAAAACTACCAGAACGATGGCGACAGCATCTTCCGGTTGTTTTACGACACCGTGAAAGGTGGCGACTACCGGTCACGAGAAGCGAATGTGTACCGGCTAGCTCAGGTCAGCGTAAATATTATCGACCAAGCCGTGGCTCAGGGAGTTCCTTTTGCCCGAGAATACTCCGGTTATTTAGCCAACCGTTCGTTCGGCGGCGCTCAAGTAT
>PKDL01000246.1 GCA_002863065.1 Pseudomonadota bacterium | reverse complement strand
ACTGACGGCCAATGATTGGATTTTACCGAGGTCGAGACCAAGCTTCGCGTTGAGGGCATCGCTGAGTTTAAACTTTGTGATTATTTCCGGGACGTCAATGTTTGACGCTACGGCACCGGCTGCTGCGGCCAAAGCGGCGGCTACAACCCAGCCTGGATGTCCCTCTACCCAATGATTGGCTTTGGCGAGAAAGCGTTGTCCCTCTTCCCCTTCTAGCCATTTTTCCGCCGCGTTTTTCGCCCAACCGCCAAGTGCCTCTGCAAACTTAGCAACCGCCTCCGCTCCGGAGGCTTCGTCCATATCCGCGAAGCCTTCAACCGGGTCGATTAGGTCGATGATTGAGTTGAGTGCATTGTCTAGTCCCTCTCTTCCGTATTGAAGGAGCTTTTCCGGTGCCAGATCTTTATCCACCATCCCGAACAGTTGGTCACCTAGCCATTTCCCGAGAAGCGCGCGGTATTTTTCTTTGGCCGCTTGCTGTCGCTGCTTTTCTTCGCTCGAGGAATTTCGTGGAGAGAGAGCCGCTGCGCCGTTGTCATACGATTGACCGGTGTTAGTGGACTTGGTGTCGGCTGCAATGTCGGTGGGCTTTGATGCTGCTTTTTCAGCGTCTTTTTGAGTAAACGGCATGATTACGGATACAAAAAAAACGCAGTCAGGTCAAAGCATTCCATATGCAACGCACAGCAAGTTCCCGCATCCCTTAGCTTGGAAGAGGAACGCTGTCGGTTACTGAAAAGTGGCGACAGGCATGGAGGCAAGCCGATGCGACTGTTGGGATCCCTCATTTTATTTTGCGTGATCAGCTGCTCTAGCGATGGCTCTAGAGGTAGGTTGAATGTCAGCGATGTATCTAGTGGTACTGCACTAGACGCGGCAGATGGAGCAGACTCATCGACTGGTGTGGATGGCGGGGATCAGACTGATGTAGTGGACGGGTCTGACGGAGCGGATAGCGGCGACGCTGCTACTAGTCTCGACTCCGTGGATACGGCGGACGCTGCTGATGGAGGTGTTGCATCTGACAGTCTCGATGGTCCGTCCGCCCCGTCAGGAATCGTAGTCGAGGACTTAGGTACTATTCAAGCGACAGGTGGCACCAGTGGAACGCTTTCATTCACCACCCCTGAAAATGCTGTGAGTTTCTCGATTACTGTCGAGGGCGAAGATGGAGTGTTTTACGCCGTTGACAATCTCAGAGGACCTGATGGCGTAGTTCTCGCACCAGGTTCTTGGCCCACTAACATAGCCAACCAGGGAGGGCACATTGTGTGCCTAATTTGTGATAACCGGCTGTCGTCGGGTGAAAGCGCCCACGGTGTGCTTGTTCCCAATTCGCCGAATGTGTCAATGCTCCCGGGGACGTGGACCTTTAGTGTAATGTCCTTCACCGTGAGTGCGGGTGGCAGCGCGTTTGGTGCGCCTACGGTGGAGCTCACCGACTCTAGTTATGATGTCCGGGTATCATTTCTTGAGCCAGAGTCAGACGCCATACCGAGCGAAGGGGTCTTGGGTCTCAACCTTTGGTTTACCGGGAGTAATGGTTTATCCGCCGAGTCGGCGCAAACGGATGAACGACTGCAAGCTGCAGTTTTGAGATTCATTGAGACGTATGCATCCGCGGGTATTACTGTATCGCCGGTTCGTTACTTCGATTTGGACATCGGCATAGACACCGTCGACTCTCTTTCGGGTGCGGGTAATGATTTTGAAGCGCTGGCTTCGGCTACTGCGGGTGCTGACGCCGGAGTCAATTTGATTTTCGTCGAGGAGATAGTGGACGGGTCATCGCCACTCAGTGGGTTCGGACTTATACTTGGCATCGCGGGCGGTATCCCAGGACCGACGCTAGGCCAGGGGACAGGGCGTTCTGCTGTATTGATACGAACTGCGGACGTCCCCGAAGGAGCTGGTTTGGAGATACCGGCAAACCTTGGAAATACCATGGCGCATGAGGCTGGACATTATCTCGGGTTGTTTCACTCGAGTGAACAGGCGTTGTTTGGTCCGCAGCTGCACGATCCTATTCCTGATACTGCTGAAAATGACAATCAAAACCTCATGCACTTCAATAACTTAGGCAACATCATCAGTGAGCAGCAGGGTGCCGTGATCCGCAGCAATCCCTGGGTAGCTCCGGAGGGGGAATAATGAAACTGCAATTCACTTGGTGCGGGTGTTTGCTCGCATTCCTCCTCAGCGGTGGTGCCTCCGTGGCGCGGGCGACAATCGACGATCACAATCCGGGCCTTATCCGCGTTCTGAGTGCGATCGACGTTGTCCCTACGCCCGCGCAGCTTGCTGAGGTGACAGGAAAACATCCAGAGCGCGAATTGTATGCAGTGGCGCTCGATGCGTCGTTACGGGAGTATCTCCGCTCACGTGCAACGAGTCTGTTGTCCATGTACCCAAACAGCACGTCAGCGTTTTACCTAGAAGAACTAGCCGAAATCGTTCATCTACGCTCGCTGCGCTGGATGGCCGTGTATACCCGTATACGTGCATTCGCGGATGAAGCGGCCATAAAATTTGCGCAAAGTGCCCTGGCCAGTCCCGCCACTCGAACTCGGCACGCTGTGATACGAGCATTGAGATGGGTTCCAGGTGCCGCAGCGTCCAACGTACTGACTGCACAGCTCGAGCGTGAGACTGATACGCGACTGAGAAAAACCATACTGCGGATGCTGAGGCTGCGTCAGTAACGGCATATGCGGTCGGTTCAGACCGCCAGTTGGCTGCATCTCGAGCCGCCGTGCCTGTGCATCATTTTACACTATATGACTGGATGTATCGGACGTTGAACTCCGTTGTGCGGCGTGGATTTCTATATTGTTGCTATGGGAATGGCGGGTTCGAACGGACTCTTCGCGGACGTACGCTTACGGCTACTTCCTTGGAGGTTTACAGCCAAGCAGTGCCTTGAACTCATGTGGCGCGAGTCCCATACACCTTTCGTCAATCCATCGGAATCGCAGATCGCCAATAGCGCTAATCGATAACTTTCGGCCGAGCAAATCTGTCAGCATGGCTTCTGTATACGCTCGTTTCTCAAGCGTAACCCCAAAATGGGCCATCAGTGCCCGTAGATTTTGGAAGTATGTACGGCCGGTCTCCAGGACCTTTGCTTCGCGGTCCAGACCGATAAGATCCTGAACATACTCCACAGTAGCCTCAACGCCATGCATGGCAGCTACGTGTTTGGCATGTCCAAAATGCGTGCTGAACTCCAGGTGGTCGAGGTGTGTTGAGGCAACTGGGTACTTTACGGAGTCACCATACTCTGACAGGTAAAAGCCCGCACCAGGGCGCAGTGCGTCACAGATCTTGGCGATGAATTGTAGGGCACCGACCTGGAAATAAAACGAGTCAGGCGCATCATGTAACGGGATTGTATACCGCTCAATGAGCTTTCCCGCCTCTCCGAGTCTAGCGCGTAGCGTGTCGGGCCAATGTTCAATCACGCCAGATAGCTCAGGGGCTGAGTCCATTTGTAGCAAGTTGCGGGTAAGTCGAACCGTGCTGAAGTCTCCTACCACTTCATTGGATAGCAGCAGGTCAATACTCTCGGGTGCTGGTGTCCATAGCTCTGCATTCACAGCGGTCCAACGCACGTGATCTAGTACACCTACTTCTTGGAGTCGCTGCTTCTGTGCCTGTCGAAGCGTGGGTGATAAGTCGATGATTTCGTAGTCTACATTGGCGTACATCTCGGGATACTTATCCCGAAGATAATGTAGGACACCGGCAGCAAAGTCGCCGCAACCCGCCCCAACCTCCACGATGTGGCGCACTTGCTCATGGATGAGCCCTTTAGCATCCAGTTCGAGCATAAGCGCCTGACTGAATGAGAGTCCTCCGAGCAGGGGCGTCTCGTGTCGAAACAAATGGCTCAGGGTTGTTTCTACCATATCGAATTGTTCAGCTGCGTCGCTCACATTCGATGCATAATATGCATGCGGAGGGTTTAGCGGCGTAGCCAATGGATCGAGCGCACGGTGAGGGGCGGCTGATGTAGGATCCCAAGTACGATAGGGCATAGTGGAGCGAATGTAGCTAGGCCATTTATGAGGCGCTCCAAAGGTCTGTAGTGGGGCAATCGCTAGTTTTAGGTACTGCCTCTCATGATGAACCCACTGTCCCAATGTTTCGAGCACGGTGGTATCGTCCAATGGCTCGGCATCTAAGGTTGGGTCGTCGCGAAGTTCTGCAATGATTTGTCCTACAGTGCGTTCGTTGTCGATTTCACTCCAGAAGATGGATGCCCATGCTGGGTATGGGTCAGCTTCACTGGTCTTACCGATTGACCTCCAAAACGTGAGGTTGGTCTCATTAGGCTGATGGTATACGACCCAGCGTGCGCGGACTGGCACCATTCTCCAAACCGAGCGTTCTTCTTCGAGCTGAGATTCGACGAGTACATTATAGCTTTGCAGAATTGTCAGAAATTCATCGAGCTGCTCAGTTTCGAAATGGTCGCCGAACCGCTCATCTACTTCGGTCCGTGTTTGGGGTTGCTCACGGTGGAATTCAATGAGCTCGACCAAATCATGACTCATTCCGATGATGTACCCGAATAGATTATGGAACGCGAACAGCTCACCATGCTGTTCAAAGTACGTCAGATGTTGACTTCGGACGAGCATCGTCTCGTGGATCACCGTCTCGCTCCTTTGATGCAATACACTGAATGTTCAGAGTGTAGGCTTACTCGCACGTGTTTCACAGGACTAGCAGGATGCAAATTCTCGCTGCAATACAATCAGCTATCCGAGGAACGCTACAACGCCGGCAGACAGACGTTCACATCTAAATTATTTACCAATTTCTTGGGTTGGCAGGTGTGGCCCTCTGCAGTGCGGCAGTCTGCGTTGGAGTTACAGTGTGCGGCGCATAATGTGGTTGCATTGTATTGGACGCAGCTGGCAGCCCCAGGGCAGGAAACGTTACTCGAACATCCAAAGTTTGTGCAGTACCCTCCTGCCTGCGGAAATGCACAGGCGCCTGGTCCATCACACTCGGAAAATACGGTACACGCGGCGCCCGTAGTGCCGTTGCCGTCTGGACCACAATATCTGCCGTAATCGAAACCTTTACAGGCCCAGCCGAGTTTGCAGTCCGAGTCATATGTGCATCCATCGAGACATTGGTTTGCTTCGCACGGCATATCTTGGCCGAAGGGGCAGTCGGTTTCGTCTACGCAGGCATCGTCTAGACATATTCCCGTCGCTTTCCAGCAAATTTCATTGGCAAGGCAGCCCTTCGACGTGGCGCAGCCTGCTGACTCTGTAACGATGAGCTCCAAGTCATATTGAGTTCCCGGATCGCCTTCGATACGAATATAGAAGTTTCCAGAGAACGGTACTGGGTTTAATTCTAGTAGGAGTCCTTGCACGTCTGTTTCGGCAGTCGCCAGCGGCTCGTCTCCATCGAGCGCATACACCCATGCATTCACGTTTGCGTCTGGCTCGAAGGTAATGGCAGCGAGAAGCGCCGACCCCACTTGGACAGGTACGAAAAACCAGTCTTCATTACAGCACAATGATAGGTCGTTGACTTCGTCAGTCGGTGTGCTGAGTTGTGTCGCGCCCGTTTTCGTCTGGTTTGGTTCTTTATTATCATCCGTGCATGTTGCACTACCGCTAATTTGCGTGAGTAGGTTGTACCCGCCGAGCGTAGACTCTGGGGGGGCACCTTCTACCTCCAGATACACGACTTCGTTGAGAGGAGCGGTGTAAAAGAGGGAACCCGCAGTGCCAGTGCTGTCGATGGTTCCGATCGTATCGACTAATTGATTTTCACGATATGCAGTGAGCTGCACCGTCCCGACAGAGTTGTCGGCGGTGATTTGTGTAGCAAGCTGGGCACCGCATGACAGGTTGACTGACCACCAATCCGTGTCTCCAGGGCAATACATGGCATCGGATATCATGACTCCTGGTGTGACTGCACTTGCCTCGCTAATGCTGTCATTGGGCTCATAGTTGTCGTCATCACAGCTGAGTCCGGAGGTGGAGAGCTCAAGTACATATGCGCTATCGAATTGGAGCTGCCCAATGCCATAGACGCGGAGGAGGTACATTCCGAGCTGCGGTGTGACGTAGCTGATGACCTCGTTATCCGTTGCGCTGTCAGCGAGTGCAACAGGAGCCGAAAGGTCCGATGCTTTGTATAACGCGACATCGAGGTCGCCTAATCCATGGGTAAAAATAAGCGTAATAGAAAGCGTCTGTTCAGTAGCTAATGAGATGGCGTACCAGTCTTCGTCCACTGGGGAAACATCGGTGTCACACAGCCACAAATCGTCGTAGCTGCCCGCGTTTATCGGGGTGGCAAATTCAGGGTCATTGTTTGGCTCACCTGGGTCGTCTTCGCAAGCAACGGGGCCTGTGCTGGGGGTGAGGACTTGAACGTCAACCACCTGAAATATATTATAAATTCCATCGGTAACTGAGAATCGAAGCTCCCATGTTTCGCCGGCTTGAGAGTCGGATGGGGTCCAAGTGAAGCGTGCAGTGGTTGGGTCAAATCCGGCGCCAGTCGGTAGGTTGCCTTCAAAATCGAATTGAAGGGTATCTCCGTCTGGGTCCGTGGCACTCAGGGTTAGCGAGTACGCCTGTCCCACCGTGGCAGATTGTGGGCTGAGCGGTGAAAACGTAGGAGGCTTATTTTGGCCTGGCGCGAGTACATAGAAGCGTACCGCAATGGACGCGGTCTCTTGCCCGTCCGAAACACTAAATGTAAGCGTAGGCGAGGTACCTTCTAAGATCGGAGGAGCGATCCATCCGAAGAGCCCAGATGCCTCGTCTAGTGAGGCGCCTGCTGGTAAGTCATCAACGGCAAATGTGATGGGGTCCCCATCGGCGTCCGATGCTTGTAGTTGCAGGGTGTAGGTATCACCGACTTCGAGTGCTTGGTCTCCAATCGGCTGAAATACTGGTGCATGATTTTGCACTTCGGACACCACGCGCACCTGTACCGTCTCTCGATCGGTTTCTTCCCCGTCGGATACTACAAAAGTTGGGGAAACGGTTTGAAGAGTACTTGGGGTCCAAGTGAACCGCGGCGGAAACTTCTGAAAGCTGGCACCTTTCGGCAACGGCTGGACGAAGAAACTGAGAGGATCTCCATCGGCATCGCTGGCGCGCGGTTCGATGACTAACTTCTCACCCAGGGCGACATACTTATCACCAATTTTATATAGCTGCGGTGGACGATTCTGGATCGGCTGAGGTGGTCCAACCCGACCAGTATCCGCTGGAACCGATGGTACTACCGATTCGCCTGTACAGCCGATGGCGATTCCGATGATCAACGCCGTTAATGCGATTGTTGGACGGTACGTGGCGAAGGCTCCTAACGTCATATCGTGTTCCAAGTTGATGTCCCTCGAAGCAGCCGATGGAACGTATAGTATACAGTGCGCCGCAGCATAGTGTGCAATCAACCGCTTTGGGCGGTAGAAACAGCACAATTTCTGCGTCTACAGCTCGGTGCACTCGACCGACGGCCTCAACTAAAACGGGATGTCATCGTCGTTGAATTCGCCACCAGCGGGACCTGCGGGTGTTGGTGCTGGGGTTGGTGCATTGCCATACCCGCCTTGTTGGCCGCCATATCCGCCTTGCTGGCCGCCTTGGCCTCCGCCATACCCGCCTTGGCCTCCGCCTTGAGTCTGGCGGGCATACCCACCTTCCGATTCACCTCGGTTACCTAAGAACTGTACAGTCGATGCTTTGATCTCCGTAGTGTACCGCTTGTTTCCATCACGGTCTTGCCACTCACGCGTCTGGATGCTGCCTTCGACAAATACCTGTCTTCCCTTCTTCAGGTGTTGACCACAAATTTCTCCAAGTCGGCCCCAGGCAACAACGCGGTGCCATTCCGTCTTTTCCTGTCTCTGTCCGCTTTTATCTGTGTACTGCTCACTCGTGGCCATATTAAAATTAGCCACTGCAGCGCCGCCTTGCGTGTAACGAACTTCCGGGTCAGAACCCAGACGACCGATAAGTATTGCCTTGTTCACAGACATGAATGCGTCTCCTCGACGTCGGCGCCTTAGTCGTACGCCGGTTTTTTTAGCTATTGTTGTCCTTGATGTTGGCTCGCATTGCGGACCCATCGATGGCGATCAGGCTGCACCCTTACAGAGCGAGCTGGACCTGCCAATACTGAACAAGCGTACACCCCATGTCCTGTCGAGGCAACTTGAAAGAATATACCCGAGCAGTGAGCGGATTCTATTACCGTCTGGCTAGAGCTGCGTCATGTACTATGCGTACCGTTTGGTCGACGAGGTCTGGCGGCAGCCAAGCCGTCCATGACGTTTCAGTAAGCTCATTTGGCCATTCGGAGAGCTGGGATACTAACAGCTGATAGGTGTGTTGATTTTCACCGAGACCAGTACCAACCACTGTAACTGAACCGAGGTGTTCTTCCACTGTCGCTCCGGCAGCTCGGCACCCTTCGATCAAAACGGATGCTTCAGGCAGATCCTCTTTGACAAGCCATGCTGTGACGAGATTGCTTTTGGCACGACGCCGCACAACTGGACTACCGCATAGCAAGTCACTCAGTACTGATGCTTGTGTGTGCTGTACTCGAATCCAGTCTTTTCGGCCGGTGACTCCGATCACGGGATTAGGCCGTACTGGGGGATTCAGTCGAACCGCAGTCCCGCGAGCATCGTCTGGGGCAAATGTCGAGCGAGCATACAAGGCGACTCCTACTCGTCTCGCCCAAGCTACTGCATCTCGGTTCAGCACTTTTGCACCGCCTCGTGATAAGGCCTCCATCTCTTCATAACTGAGCGATTCTATTTTCGTGGAGGACGGCACAATACGCGGGTCGGCGGTCCAAACTCCATCTACATCGGAGTATATTTCGCATGCCTCGGCCCCTAGGGCCCCAGCTAGCGCGACGGCCGTGAGGTCGCTTCCGCCACGTCCGAGAGTCGTAATCTCTCGTTTGTAGCTAGTTCCCTGGTATCCGGCCACGATGACCACGCGCCCTCGAGCAAGTTCGTCTTGGACCCGAAATGGGCGGACTTCCATGATTTGAGCCCGCGAATGGCTGTCTGTAGTGAGAATCCCGCATTGGCTTCCCGTGAACGAGATCGCGTCTACGCCTGCATCATGGATGGCCATGCTGAGCAGGGCCATAGATGTTCTCTCTCCCACCGTAAGTAGCATATCCAGTTCTCGTCGGTGCGGTGCGGAGGACATTTGACGCGCCATTTCGAGGAGTCGGTCTGTCGTGTCGCCCATCGCACTAACAACAACGACTACATCATCCCCAGAACGTCGTCGCTGTACGACTTTACGGGCTACTTGTTTGAGCCGGTCTACCGTAGCAACCGAGCTGCCTCCATATTTTTGAACGATGATCGCCATGCATGAACGCTACGATGGACCGCGAGCCTACGCAATGAATGTGCATGAATACGGCCGATATTCTTGGTCTGTTTACAGATTTGTCCGGCCGTGATAGCCAACCATCCCACTCAACCTGGGCATGCCGTAAATACGTCAGGCCCCGGGACCTCCGTACGTCGGCACGGCGCCACGTGGGACACGGATATTTGAGTAAAACACATGAGGAGCTTATCGATGGAGTTCAGTCGTTACGAAGGAGCGCTCACAGATTGGGCGGTGGATGTACTCGCAGTAGGCGTATCGACTGCAGATAATTGGGAGACATCGGACGCCATCGATGCGTT
>PKDL01000249.1 GCA_002863065.1 Pseudomonadota bacterium | reverse complement strand
TATGAAGGTTATCTCGTATGACGCTGTAACCGCCGACCTAGCCGCGCTGTCTCCCTTAGTGACGGCGTTGGACCGTGGTGGCTTGGTATGTGTACCTCATACGTCTGGATATCGGCTACTGGCCGATTTGATGAATGAGGATGCTGTGACTCATCTCCTGCAAGCAAAGCGCCGTATGCGGCACTCGCCATCGCTTGTCTTTCTTGACTCTGCTGAGAGGTTTCAGGACCTTGCAGAGGACTTTGGAAGTAATGCGCGTCAGCTTGCGGATGCCTTCTGGCCTGGCCCTCTTACTATGCTGGTTCGTCCAAACCGACAGCTTCCACGAAAGGTCATCAAGGTCCTGACGAAGGCGAACAAACATCTTGGGGTGCGAGTACCATCTTCTCCGCTCATTCGTTATTTGGTGAGTGAGCTGAAGCGTCCAGTGGTTGCCTCAAGCGCCAATCGGGAGCGCCGACCGGGAGAGAGTTCGGTAGCTCAGGTACGGCGTACCTTTGGTCAGCATATTTCTGCCATGATTGATGCCGGTGATTTACAGAAGTCAGCTCCCAGTACTGTCATTCAGGTCAATGACGATATGCTCAAACTTGTGCGGCCGGGCGCAATTAATGATGAGGACATCCGGAGCGTATTGGCAGCCTAGCCCGCAGCAATCTGCCGCATCTGTATTCCCGATGTACGATTTCACAGTAGGCCGCCATATACGATGCAGTTCGGCTTACGCGACCAAAGACTGAGCCGACACGCACGTTGTGCGTATGCTGTTCAATCTTATGAAACTATTGTGCATTCTATGGTTTCTGTGCGGATTCTATCTGCTGCAGAGCGGATGAGTAAAACGCCTTGACGCCACGGCAATGTTGTCGGATCGTCAGTGTCATGAAAAACCTAGCGTTGTTGTTCTTTTTCGCCATTCCTATGGTTGGATGCGGGACTAGTGATTCGGAAGTGGCCAGCGATTTTCTTGAGACGGCTGCTTACGAAGAGTCTGTTTTGTCGCAGCTGCCCCGGGGAGACTCAAAGTTCGATATGGCGGGTAGTGGTACTGCTGCCTCTCTTGGTTTACCCAATAAAGCGTCTTGTCCAGAGGAGATAGAGCCGCTCGATCGTGAACCTGCCACCGAAACTGATGAGACTGATTCAGCGTCGGGGACCGAGGATGAGGCTGATTCATCCTCAGGAACGGGTGACGACGCGGGTGGGACTGATCCAGCGTCCGAGGCTAATGAGACTGATTCGGCGGCGGACGCTGATGACGAGGTAGATGAGGCTGACTCCGGGTCAGGTACGGATGAGGCCAGCCCAACGCCCGAGCCTAATGACGAGATGGATGAGCCAGGAGACATGGAGATAGATCCCACGTCTGACTCCACACCTATGCTAGTCGATACATGTGCCGAAGCAGTTGCGGAAACGCCCTGGAAAGAGGTGTATGACCTCGAGCTGGGTCAAGTGCGCCTGCCCGATGACTTGGAAGCTCCGTCTCAATATCCACGGCCTAGTGTCAGTGATGTCGGACTCGGCGGTACCGAGTTTTGGCAAAAGTGGTCTGGCGGAGAGAATCCGACATTCAACTACTCCTTGGGGTCCGATTATGGACGTCGCTGTATGGTTGCTGCGGCATTGCGCTTTCAATTGATTATGATCGATCCGCCGGAGTCTATTCTGGAGCTGAAAGCCAACACCAACTGGGGGGGGAGCTTCTTCAACTGGGTAGATGACTTCGGTGGACCCAATCCCTGGGGGTCAGCGTCTGGGGCAAAACTTTGGGCTTGGCGTACGGGACTGATCAAATGGATTAGCCAAGCCTCTGCCGATGGAACATGCTACCTCCCCACGTACTCCCAAGTGGAAGGCTTAGCTGCCGAATGTCTAGCCCGCGCGGCGTATAACGGGGGCGAGATTCAGGGCTGCCGAAACTAGCCTCACTGTGTGTCTAGTCGATTGATTTGAGTCTTTTTCCGGATGCCATCGATTTGGTGTGTGGGGGCATCAACGTCTATTTGCACGAGTCAGCCTCAATCGCGCTTACATGGTTTTTGGTGGATTCTGCAGGGCATCGGTGAAGCCCTGCCCGGTTACTCCGGCGGCTCGAGGCAATTACGCAGCCCGTTCTCCAATACGTTGGGGTCCGGTAGGGAGTGATTTTCCACAATGACTTCGAATCTTGAGTCCCGCCGGTAGCCACTCGGATTGATGTCCTCAACATTATCGACCGCGTTATAGCTCTGCCAGCCATCGCTTGTTCTGAGCACGGCTTTCACCCGACTTGCTCCAGGGAGCGCGCGAAGCGTACGGAGCCAACGAAAGGTGCGTTCTGCATCAAAGATACATCCACGCCAGCATATCCAACCGACCGTGGATGCGACTGGCGACCGGTGGACTCGTGCTATGACCGGGTGCTTTTCGTCGCATCGCTCCTTCGCCTCATGCGGATGTTGCTCGGCTGTGTCAGCATGTATGTCCGCGTCCTCCGGGTGATGATCATGGGTGTGATCGGTTCCATGTCGGTGTCCTCGACGAGGCGCGGTACCGGAAGCATGCGATACGAGGTCGAGTAGGGTCGGCGGCACATGGCCGTAGCTCGTGAGACGGATATGCTGCTTTGCCGGAAAGAGTCCTCGGGCCCAGGAGTCAAAGGTACGCTTTTGTTCGTCGGTGGATACGTCGGATCGAGCACCAAGTATTATATCGGCGGCATCGACCTGATCGCGGACAATTTCGCGTTCTAAGTACTCATGCAGGCGCGCCGGATCGAGCAGACAGATGATCGACCTGACGTCTACTGATTCACGAATTCCTGGACTATCGAGTGTGTCCAGGATGCCGGATACTGCAGCTAGGCCTGTGGGTTCGATGAGTAGTCGGTCGGGACGTCTTCGGAGCAACATTACGAGAGTCATCTGGAATGCTATGCCCGCACTACAGCAGATGCAGCCACCAGCAACCTCACGAATCCGAACTGCGGGTTTATTCGCCTTCACATCCTTTTCGAGTAGGGCTGCATCCAGACCCACAAGACCATATTCATTGATCAATACAGCCCAGTTTTCGTCCGCTGGTCGGTGCTCTAACAGGTAGTTGATAACTGTAGTTTTTCCGACCCCGAGAGGCCCGGCAACGATATTCACAGGAATCTGTTTCTTTGGCGGTTGAGTCATCTTTTGACAATAAGTCCGATTGGGTTCCCTTGAGTGTACCTGCTGAGTTTTCCCGTCTCCTGGGTTGAATCCGCTATACCGCAAAGCGCTGAATGAGTGCGACCTATTTTGAGCATGCTTTTTGGGATTAGAACTCGATTTTCGTGGACAGTGGTACCGCATTGTTATCTTCGTAAACTGGGTCACAGTGAACTCATAGTACGGCGTAGTTAGTGCATAGACTGCGGTTCTTGACCGACGCGCATCACACGATTTCAACCGTTAGGATTTATTCGCAGCGGAAGGGGATGTGAGTTCTTTGCATTCACGTCGCAGGTTTAGCGAGATTGACTTGCATTTGCAATTGGATTGCATATAGAACACGTCGCGGGTCGCGGGAACCGCGCGTAGAGGATGGTTGGTTTACCGCTGTACACGCCGTCTTGCGAACAACTGGTGTGGCCGGACTGTCCGCACGATTTCGCAGTCCGCCGTATTGTATGAGGGCGCCATGGAAGCCGGGCAATTAGAAGAAGCATATGACGTAGTGATCGTTGGTGCCGGCGCCGCGGGCGTAGGCGTAGGCGTGGCGCTTCGCGATGCTGGTATCGATAATTTCGTGTTGCTGGAGCGATATGTGGTCGGCGCATCTTTTGCGCTTTGGCCTGAGGAGACTCGCTTCATCACGCCGTCGTTCCCCACGAACTCGATCGGTATGCTCGACCTAAACTCGATTGCTGTCGGTAGCTCGCCGGCGCATGTTTTGGGAGTGGAGCACCCTACCGGTGTGATGTACGAGATCTATCTGAATGCAGTCGCTAAACACTATGAGCTTCCAATCTGTCAGCAGACTGAAGTGACAGATGTGGCGGAGCGAGCTCACTACTTTCGAGTTACAACGAGCCAGGGGGTAGTACTCACGAGGAATATCATCTGGGCTGCCGGTGAATTTCAGTTTCCACAAATTCAAGGGTTTACGGGAAGCGAACTCTGCCGCCACACTGCGACGATCCCAAGTTTTAGCGCGTTGGAAGGCGATGATTTTGTCATCATTGGCGGTTATGAGAGCGGCGTCGATGCGGCGTATCACATCGCGCAACAAGATAAGCGGGTACGGCTGCTTGATTCGAAATGTCCCTGGAAAGAAGCTAGCTCAGATCCCAGCGTGGCCCTATCTACCTACACGCGAGAGCGGATGTACAACACACGGTTCCGAAAGCATGTCGAGCTATGCGCCGACACCGAAGTTGAGACGGTTCGACGTGATGGTGACACGTACGAAGTGATCGCTCGAAACGGGACAACCTACCGGACCGACGTACAACCGATTCTCGCAGGCGGGTTCGTTGGTGGCCTAGGCCGAGTTGCTCATATGTTCGAGCAGCGTGACGACGGATTCCCGGAGCTATCAGAGCACGATGAAAGCACCATTACGCCTGGACTATTCCTTTGTGGACCCGCTGTACGTCATGACAACCATGTCTTCTGTTTCATTTACAAATACCGGCAGCGTTTCGCGGTAGTCGCGAAAAAAATAGCGACATCTTTGGGGTTGGCAGCGGAAGAGCTGGAGGGCTACCGCGACTGGGGTATGTATCTCGACGATCTGTCCTGCTGTGGTGAAGAATGTGTATGCTAGCTGGTTATCCGGCCGGCAGGAGGGCTCGGTGATGACATCCAATAGTGTGTCTAAGAGCGCGAAAGACGAAGTCCGCTTGGCGTCTAGTCACACACTTCGAACGGGTTGGCGTAAGAGCCTAACCATGGAGTGGCTGGGACAGACGGCCGCTAGTCTGTTTTGGATTGCGAGCGTACTGACCTATGGGGTCACATCAAATGGCGATTGGCTGCAACTATTCGCTGCCACCTCGTGGTTTGCTGCGAATATAGCGTCGCCGACCGGCCCCTTTGGTAGGAGAACAGATACCCCGAGCCGCTAGGACTCTTTGTCGATATACGGCATCGGTTTGTCGTCGAAGAGCGTCGCAGGGTAAAGCCTGCGGCAGGTAGACCTACTGCGGGGAAAGGGCTCAGCGTCTAACGCGAGCTGGACCATCAAATACGAGGTCAGCAGGTTTTTTTACTGCTACTGCAAGTGCTGGTTGAGCCCGTAATTTTGCAGCCTTTTTTCTGGCAGTCGCTACGTTCTCCATAGCAATGCTTATCTCCACCACTACAACCATCGCTACTGCCGTCGCCACATTTCCAGCAGCGTACTTCGTTGGCGCTTGCTTCAGTCTCTGGCGCAGCCTCAATGCACAGGAGCGCCTCGGTGTCGTATACGCCCCCATTGGTGTTAGGTATTGACGACACTTGGGTATCTTTTACTTGCTGAGCTGAGTCCACCGAATCTGAATCCGTGGTGGGCGTCGCCGCAAACGCGGCTGCTGTAAGTCCGACCGAAAATAGACCAATAAGTATGCTCTTATTCATCTCGCACCTCTCCTTCGTATCCTACGTAGTGAATTACGAAGAGAATACCGTGTCGTCACCTGGTGAACAATGCGGTTGCTTCAGCTGGGCACATCAATGGTCATTGCGTAGATTGAGATGGTGAGTACGCGTATGAGACGTCTGCAAGCGGTAGTGTTGGGGGGCGTCACGAAGTCCTACCAGTCCGCCTTTATACCAGGGTTAACTCTCCATGGTAGTCGCAGTGCCCATTGTGCGGGTGGTGCAGGTGGCCATTCACGAGATAGTCGATATGGTCTCCGTGTGGAACTGCCTCGTGGCCGCAGCCGGGCCCATGCACATGGTCTGCTTCGTGTCCTTTACAGTCATGGTTCGGAGTGCAGTCTGCAGGGTTTATTGCATCGACTGCAATGACGTGTTCGTCGACGTGGTCACCATGTGGGTGGTGTAAGTGTCCATCATGAAGGTAATCAACGTGGCCATCGTGTTGGACCGCAGTATGACCGCAGCCAGGTCCATGTTCGTGATCATGCGGATGGTGTGTCTGACAATTCATCGTAGTTCTCCTTATAGTTAATCTAGGTGTTGGGCGTGAGCGAGTGCGAGGTCCAACAATTGGGCCACATGCTCATCCGCCAATCGATAATATCTATGCCGATCGTCACGGCGATGTATGACTAGTCCTTCACGCGATAGAACCTGCAGTCGGTTAGAGGTCGTCGTTACTGCTTGATTCAGATGCTCGGCTAGGCCAGAGACACACGCCTCGCCTTCTCTCAAGCATTCAAGTAACCGCAGCCGGTCGGGCGACCCCGCCGCTTTCAACATTGCGGCCGCACGCGTGAGAACTGCGTCGGAAACATGGTGGGTATGACTCGGCTTCTTGTGGCGTTCTGATTCCATTGATACACCATTCCATGGAACTGTGGAATATGCAAGTGTGATGTACCGCCACACTGACTGAGAACTGTTGTTCATGTGAATGGGCTTCGCTAGGTCGGTGTTGGTTTCTGCTGTAGCGCTGCCGGATTATTCCAGTCCAAAGTACTTGAGAGCAGCATCAGCAATGGGCGCGCCATATTCTTGCACAAAGTGGCCGGCCTCAGGGACTTCAATGACTTCATCACATCCACGAATAATGCGTTGTAAGCCACGCATCACCGGTGGACCTAGCACAATATCTCGCATGCCTATCGCCATAAAGGATCGACCCGACCAAGTATTGCGATAAAAATCGAGAGCGTTTTGGCCGAGAGTGACGCCGTCCATTTCTGGCGCAACGGGTACCAGTGAAGGAAAGCGGCGCACTCCGGCCTTATAGTGCCCATCAGGAAAAGGCGCATCGTACGCAGCGACTTCTTCAGGAGTGAGAGCAGGAACATCACGCTGAATCGTGCGTCCAACATCAAAATCGAAATGCCTGGCAACCAATGCCTTCCACTTTTCAAAGCCGGGACCGGCTGCGCGCCCCGTGCCGATCGCGGTATTCATCACAAGCAAGCGAGTGATACGCTCCGGGTATGCGACGGGTAAAAGTAACCCGAGCAAACCGCCCCAGTCTTGCACCACTAGGCAGACGTTGCTGAGGTCCATGCGTTCGAAAAAGGCAAGGGCCGAGTCGTAATGAAATTTAAACGTATAATCTTGGTCTTTCGTTGGTTTATCCGAGCGGCCGAAACCGAACCAATCGGGAGCGAGGACGCGGTGGCCAGCTTCCACGAACTTTGGAATCATTTTGCGATAGAGATAGCTCCAGCTGGGTTCGCCATGTAGACAAAGAAAGGTGACTTCCGCATCTCGCGGACCCTCATCCACGTAGTGCATTTGCATACCTTCGTATCCTGGTAAATCACGCAGGTAATTGGGCCGGTAGGGCCATCCCGGCAGTGACTGGAATCGCTCATCAGGGGTGCGCAGAAACTCCCAGCTCATATGGTCTCCGATGTATGTTTCATTGAATCATACCATCGCAGAAGGTGCTTCGGGCTTGGATATTGGCCGGCTTATCACTTTAAAATGGGAAGAAACAACGGCAATGTCAGCTGATTTGTGAGCGTGCGCTGATCGCATGCTAGCTCGTTGCTGCCCGATCGCTTTGCGACAGACTCAAGACTGGCAAGTGTCGGACAATGACTGCCGCATCAGCCGTGTAGCTTGCCGATGAAGACGTGACGCAGTGCCCTATCACATGGGTACAGGCATGTCGCGTAGCGGCTATGCGGCGCTCCCGAAGCGTGCTGGTGGACGGCATGGTGGCGCGAAGGGCGCTTAGTGCAGTTGGGGGTAGGGCGTAGAAAAAAGTGGTGGCCCAACGACACAAATGCCGTTGGGCTTCTAGCGGAAAGAAGGAGCCTATCCGCCGCGTGCGGCGCGCTTTGCCGCTTTGAGCGGGTTGATGAAACCGGTCTCGCCCGACGCGTTCTTCGCTGCCTCAAGACGCTTGGCAACCAACGCATCACTCAGCTTTTTGGCCTCGCGAATCTCTACGAGAGCCCCTTTAGCACCAGGCACTGATCCTTTGAGGAGAATGATTGATTCATCTTCCAGTATGTCGATGATCTGGACGCTTTGGATGGTTACCTGCTTCCCACCTTGACGACCCGGTCGTTTTTTACCTTTCGGTACTCGGCCCGGTGTAGCTGAACCTGCACCGCCAGTACCGGGGCCACGGAAGCTCTCGTGACTACCGTGACCCGCGTGGGCGCCACGGAAGTTATGCCGTTTCATCACACCGGAGAAACCCTTACCTTTCGACTTTGCTCGGATGTCTAGGAAGTTTCCAACCTTCAGATTCTCAAGGCCAATGGTCATCCCTGGCTCGAGGTTCGACAGGGATTCCTGACTTAGTCGAAACTCTCGCAGGTGGCGGTGGGGTGCAATGTTCAGCGCTTTGAACACACCAAGCTCAGGCTTCCGTAGTTTGTGTTCGGCCACTGGCTCAAAAGCCAGTACCGCAGCGTCGTATCCATCGGTACCGGCCTTGGACTTGACGCGAGCTACCACACAAGGGCCAACCTTCACGGCCGTACACATGAATTGGGTTCCATCCCGCCATACGGGAGTCGTGCCAACAGTCCGACCTAGCGTTGCATGATTCATTGTATACGTCCTTTACTTCGCGATGCGTGAATAATGCTCGACCACGAGGTGCGCTTCGAATGGGAATGGAACAGTGTCCGGCATCCCAGTCAAAGTGGCCTTGCGGTCTTCGACGTCCACGTCTAACCAATGCGGGCGTAACGGGAGATCCGTGATGCAGCAGTCTTTGACTACATCAAGCTCCTTGCTCTTCGCGCGCACTTGCACTACGTCACCGTGACGTAAGCGTATTGAAGCGGTGCTCGCTTTACGGCCATTCACTTGGATGTGCCCGTGCGTGACTAGCTGCCGTGCAGATGGAATCGTCGGTGCGAATCCTGCTCTCCATACAGCACAGTCAAGGCGTCGCTCAAGCAGCTCAATCAGCTTAGCACCAGTCGGCTGGCGTGATGACCGGGCCTCCTTGAAGAGTCGGCGTAGCTGACGCTCCGAGAGGCCGTAGTTCATACGCACCTTCTGCTTTTCGCGCAGGCGAATGCCGTACTCTGATACTTTCTGTCGAGTCGAACGCGCCCCTTGGTCGCCTGGTGGCTGCGGTCGGCGATCTAATGTCTTGCGGGAAAGCCCGGGGAGGTTGACTCCCAGTGCCCGCATGCGCTTTACGCGCGGTCCACGATATCTGGACATGATTTCTCCGTTGCCGAGTTTTTAAAGTCAGGTTGTTCTCGGCGTCAATTGAACCAGCGAGCGCTTCTCATAAATAGAGAGCTGCGTCAACCAGAAATAAAATTGATAATGATTATCATTTGCGTTAACGGGCAAAAGTCATTAGCCTCCCGATGTTCCGTAAGGAGTGATTTTGATGCAGAACCCGGATACCTCACATAACAAATGTAGCGCAGTGCAGCTCGTTCGCTTTGGGCATTACAAGGTCGAACGCTGTTCATGTGGTGCGGTGCATGTTGCCGCCGGACCCGTGACGCTTCATTTGGACGAAGGCGCATTTCGTCAATTTGTGCAGACACTGACAGTGGGCATAGAACAGCTTGACTTACTTCAGGCACCGCACTTACGCGTGGTTGCTGATGATGGGGCAAGCGAATGAAGGTGATTCTCTGGCTTGTC
>PKDL01000505.1 GCA_002863065.1 Pseudomonadota bacterium | reverse complement strand
CTCGAATGCTGATCGACTTGGACAAACCTGTCCGTTTATCTCGCGCTTCGACGCCGAGCAGTCCATTCTCATCGACTCGGAATGTCACATCAAGCCGCACCACGCCTGCGCGGCCAGGGGGTAGGTTTTCTAGTCTGAAGGTTCCAATGAGCCGGTTATCCTCGATCTTTAGGTGGTCCCCCTGAAATACTCGTATCTTTACCGCACTTTGGAAGTCGCGGACCGTGGCAAATTCTTCCGTACGAGCGATGGGTATAGGCATATTTCGTCGCAGAATAGGCGCGAAGCGTTCGCCTTCTGCCACTCCAACAGAGAGTGGGAGCACGTCGAGGAGCAGGACGTCGTCCGTGGATCCACCGAGCGTGGCTCCATGTGTAGCTGCCCCTAATGCCACGGCTTCATCGGCATGTATCCCTTTACGTGGTGGCTTTCCGAAAAATTCGTTTAGTTTGTCTGCCACCATCGGGATCTTGGTACTCCCGCCGACGAGTAATACTTCATCGATATCGGTTACTTCGAGGCCTGAATCCTCTAGGGCCTGGCGGCAGCAAATCAGTGTTCTTTCGACGAGTGGTTCGATGGCACGCTCGAATCGAGCGCGGCTGATGTGGGCTTCTAAATGTTTCGGCCCGGCTTCCGTCGTTTCGAGAAAAGGAAGCATAATGTCGGTATCTCGTACGGCTGACAGTTCTATCTTCGCGCCCTCGGCAGCGTCTGACAGTCGTTGAGCAACGAGGGGGTCATCTCCCAACTCTGTACCGTGCGTACGGTACCAGGACTCCCGCATGATGCCGATGAGTGAACGGTCAATATCGATACCGCCGAGATGTGCATCGCCCCGAGTCGACCGAACTTGGACTACGCCTTCACCACAATCGAGAATCGTGCAGTCGAAGGTTCCCCCGCCCCAATCATAGATGAGGATAGTGCCCGCCTTATCTTGTTTTCGGCTGTATGCTAAGGCAGCTGCAGTCGGTTCGTTGATTACCCGCAGTACGTTGAGCCCAGCTAATCGGCCGGCATCTTGTGTTGCCGCCCGTTGTGCATCGTCAAAGTAGGCCGGACAGGTAATGACCGCATCTACGCAATCTTCTCCAAAGTATTCTTCCGCGCTGGCTCGCACTCGCTTCAGAATCATCGCTGATATTTCGACTGGAGTCCGGTCTCGCGCGGAACCTTCGATGGCGACTCCCCCGGTATCATCCGCATGGATTGGGTAGGGTAACGTATCGCGGAGTCGTGTGAACTCACGGCTATTCGCATCGAGTCCCATCAAGCGTTTCACGGTGGTAATGGTACCGGTCGGATTGATGAGGGCCTGACGACGAGCTGGCTCGCCAACAAGGATGCTTCCGTCATTTGCAAAAGCGACGATCGAAGGCGTCGTTCTGGCGCCCTCTGCGTTAGGAATGACGACGGGTCGCCCGTCTTCTTGGACTGCGATGCAGGTATTGGAAGTACCCAGGTCGATACCGATAACGCGCTTGCTCATATCTCGCTAAGTCTTTGACAGCCAACCGCCACAGTCAAGCAACAACAGTGAATGGTCTGGAGAAGTGGTAAGCTGAGAGGCCAATTGATAGGCTTGCTGAGCACCGAAAATGTTTCGTCTATGCACACTGGGCGGTACCGGGAGAATACGTAATGGGCAACTCGATTTTTCTTTCCAGTCTGATTGTGGGCTTAGTTGGCCTTGGATGTACTTCCACCACGACAGAGACGCGCGTCATTTCTTCCGACATCTCTGCTGGTACCGGTTCCAGTGCGGGGAGTGATGGTACCGACGGCTTGGATGGAACAACGGGGACTACTACGGTGAGCGACGGGCTAGATGGTCGCGCTGATATGACAGATGGCATGGATGGTCTGGACGGAGCCGTTGCCACCGATAGCGAGACTACATCCTCGGATGGAGCGGATGGTCCAGTGAACCAATGTGGTGTTGTAGGTGATGGCAAAGGGATTGGTGAGCCATGTTTGTCACATGCTGAATGCGCCACTGGGTACTGCTACGATGAGGCGTATTTGAACGAAGATGGTAATCAAACCTACCGATTTTGCACTGCAAAGTGTGCTGGGTGCACTACCGTCGGGAACTGTAATGAATGGCCGATGGCGCCCGGTATAAAGGCCAATACGTGCTATATCTTCAAGACCTCTTTCATCAACGAATACAATATCCAGGCGGATTCACTGTGCCTACCGACATGTTCCAGCGACTCGGACTGCGCTGGACTGGGACCATTTAATACCTGTGGAAAAGTTCAGTACGGATGGTCTGAAGGCGAGGAATGCTTCGGGGGGGTTCAGAAGGTCTGTCGTCCAGCAGAGTTTGCCGGTCCCTCATGCGATTAGTGCGGCCGGTCTTTACGTGAGTCGGTTTAGTGCAAGCTGGCTGATACCGATTGCATACTCGGAAAGTAAACTTGGCTGATGGTATGTGGGCTAGTTCTTCGCCCACCGAAGCGCATCCCATGGATGGTGGTCTTCTATGTTGGGACGCCAACCCGTAAGTGAGTTGCGTACCAGAGCATGCCGTGTCAGTTGGCATAACGAAATGACCGCCACGTCTTCGACGAGCTCCGATTCGACTTTTGCTAGAAGCTTTTGGTGTTCGGCATCGGAGGTGGCAAGTTTCGCTGCCCTGAGGTGCCGGTCCACGACTCCTGACCGGTAACCCCCCCGATTATTCGGACTTTCGGATGAAAAAACAGACAGCAAGTCTGCTGCGTCATAGCCGCCCAGAGTGAAGATTGCTAGGTCGAATTCGCCCGTAGCGGTCGATGATAAGAATGACTTCCACTCCATACCTTGTAGTGTGATTTCAAGTCCCAGGTGCTCCGACCACTCGCGTTGGAGGAATGCGGCAATTTCAGAATTACGCCCACCATTGTAGAAGGCAAGTTGGAGTGGTCGAGAACGCAAGGTCGACGATGAACCTAGTATCCGACGCGCCAGCTGAGGATTGAAGACCGGTCCTGGAGCAGATCCGAGTAGGCTTCTGGGTATGGGGCGTGAAAGTGGCCGTTGGCTTCCATCAAGGACGTGCTTGATGATCCGCATACGGTCGGTGGCCAAATTTAGTGCGCGTCGTAGAGGAAGGTCTATGGACGTGCGGGAGATATTGGGAATGATATACGTCAGACCGAGGTACGGCGTAGTTTTCAATGGTGACTGTGTTTTGGCGCGCAGAGTCCGAATTTCATCACGTGGTACCAAGTTGTCCGACCAGTCAATCGTACCTAGCTCAAACCACCGCATGGCATCGACCGGATTATCAGTGAATCGGACCATGACTCGGTCGATTGAACTGGGTTGGAAGGAGGACGTGTTTCGGCGGAAAGTCATCGATACCGACGGGATATACGTATCAAGGATGTAAGGCCCATTCGTGACGATATACTTCGGCTTAGTCCACTGCGAACCGTATTCTTTGATCGTATGCAGCGGCACTGGGGCTGCCCAGATACCGGCGAGTCGTCGTGGCAGATCTGGGGTAGGGCGGGTCGTGTGAATTGTCAGACGCGTTGCAGTTTCTGCACGGACGCGGAGGATAGTCGCAGAACGCGCATTACGCTGTTCTGCCGCGTCTACGAGCACGTCAAACATCTCAATGTTCGGGTTGCCAGTTGAAGGATCAGTCGCTCTTTTCCAAGAGTCGACGAATGACTGTGCCGTGACCGGTACGCCGTCGGACCAGGATAGGGACGGACGAAGCTCAAACGTCCAGAACCTTCTATCTTCGGAATGTGTCCATTTCGCTGCGCATCCAGGGCGCACTTCACCGGAACCAGATAATGTGGTGAGTCCAGTAAACAAGTTCGAAGCTATTTTTCTCGCTGGGCCGCCGGTCAGTTTATTCGGGTCGAGGGTGGTCGGCTCGACACTGGCAATGTGCAATATACGGCCGGACTGTCCAGCCTGATCAGACGTATCTCTGCGGCACCCAGCCAACACAACCTGTGCGGCCAAGAGCACCGATATGGACAGCTTAGCGATGCCAATGCGGTCTCTTATCATTGTGAGTCTCGGTGGCATGGCCTTCGTCATCATCTTCCGACAGTCTAAGCGAAGCGAGAGGTGTTAGTCATAGTCATTTCCCATGGAATTCCGGTTTCTTCTCGTCTCACGTGACTTCACTCAAATCTATATAGTGCATGAATACCGTATGACACCGCCAGCTTGATGTACTTCGCTTGCGCTAGCTTGAAAGGCACCACTACACTAGGCACGCTTATGGGTACATTGCAGTCAACGACTGGGATTGTGAACACAGTTTTATGCCAAGGAAAACCATGTCTCGAATATCACTCGCCGCGGTAGTAGTTGCCGCTCAGTTTATGCTTACCCCCGCCGCTGACGCGGTAACGATTGAGCTAAATGATCGAATCGCCACTATCTCAGGCGGGGTCAATGCCGCGAGTATAGGTAAGGTTGTCAAAAAGGTATTGGAGTATGAGTCACAGTCCCATGATCCGATTTGGCTGCTCATCGATAGCTTTGGCGGTTCCGTGGACGCGGGCTTTATTCTCATCGACCTGATGAAGTCGATAAAAAGCCCGGTGTACGTGATCGTAACGAGCAAGGCATACTCGATGGGAGCGATCATCACGGTGTACGCCGAGAAGCGGTATATCTATCGTCACGGTACGATGATGCTTCATGAAGCCAGCTATGGCGCCCTTGGAGAGGACCCATCCATACGATCTCGTATTGGGTTCAACACGAAGTACCTCGACCGTATCCACGAAGAAATCGCGAAGATTATCAAGATGGATGTCAAAGAGTACCGCGCGCGTATCCGCGATGCATGGTGGGTTATGGCGGAAGACGCCGTGAAGTACGGATGGGTCGACGGTATAGTCACCGATGTTGTCTACAAAAAAGCCGCGGTCGAGACTATCGAGATCAAACGCACTCGGAAGGTCAAGCAGGAAAAGATGGTTCGGCCTGACGCAGCTAGCCCGCCTCCTTCCTAGACAGCTCGTTTTTATCGCATTTCCCAGGCGTAGCAGTCGAATGTTCTCGCGGTACAGACCTAAATTGTGCGAGATGAATCCGCCAAGCCTAGGGCGTCTTGAAGTAAGGTATCAATGAGGCTGGACATCGCAGTCCTGACGTCTACCAACTCATCTCTTGGGAGAAACTGTTGCATTCGGGTGTCTAGACGCCGTCGAAATGCGTCGGTCACTTGGGTCACGCTTCCCCACGTGGCACGTCCAGCATATTTCCTTAGCCAGCGAGTAAGGCGGGTAATATGCACTCGCTCATCCCGCGCGATCTCTTCCACTGCTGCTCGATGTGATGCGTCTGCTAGGAGCCCCGCCAGCATGTGGAATTGGCAGTATCCAGCGATTTCATTCGCCAGTAAGACGGCATACCAAACAACCTCAGGGCGTCGCCGCGATTTTGGTCGTGGAACACTAGGTGGCGCCTGCAACCAATGCGCAAAGACCGATATGTGGCGCTGCTCATCTGCAATTTGCTCATCGAGTTCGGCCTGATATTTGAGCGGTACCTGCTCGCGTGCTTCTTGAAGCGCGAACTCGGCTAGGGTCTCGGCTCGGTGGAATGCGAGCACCAACATGTCATGATCATCACGGTCAAGAGTATTGCGATATGTCGCGGCGATACCTTGTGCCTCTGCCTCGGCCTTATCCAACAGATGAGATAGCTCTCCACACACTTTGGTTTGCCCCTCCTCACTTCGGGTGGTGTGCATAACGCAGGCGAGGCTCGCACTCAAGCTGAAGTTGAAGTGAGGTTGACCGACTGGACCCTCATGGGCCACAGTGCGTCGCGAGAGAAGACATTGTGATTGCTGCTCTACCGCGGCACCGGTTGTCGGTGAGCACGGAAACAGCCTATTTGGGGGAAGAATGGTTAGCGGACTCATCAGCGTAATACTGGCTATGTTGGTCTCCTTCGGACAATCCGGGGTGAAGAAGCCAACGGCAGCACCGAATGCATCCAAGGTAATGTTGTATGCCGACGCAGATGCAGATTATTTCGGTTACATGAATTGGCAATCCTTCGTGCCAGGACTTTGGGAGGAATTTCAGAAAGTCCACCAGCAGCCGTTATTTAGGGAAGTACCAGAGCTGGGTAAGGGCTTAGGCATGATGCAGTCGGCCTTACGGGGGCAGCTTGCGGAACTGAAAAAGAATATTGGGGTCGACCTTATCAAGGATATCCGTTGGATCGTTGTTTCATTTACGGCGAGTGAAGGAGAACCACAGGCGGTGCTCGTGATCCAGGGGAACTTCCCAAAAGATCTATTGGATAAGTTGTCTACGTTATCTGGGAATCCGCTGAAAGACGTCAATGGCACTAGAGTATTCCAAATGAAAGCAGATGGACCGGTTGTTGGTATGGCCGCCGACAACACACTTGTGATCGGTACGGAGTCATGGGTAGTCCCACGAGTCTCTGCACAGTGGAAAAAGCAGCAAGTCTCTAAAGCAAGCCCCGGGTACTGGATCGCTTCCGCATTGAAGAAAAAGCCGGCGCTCGTATTCGGCTCGTCTCCTGGTTCTGTCGCCAGAAAGCAGATCCGTGGCAGTAGTTTTTCTCGGAAACTCGCTTTTCTTCGTGATGCGCTTACGGCCCACAAGGCCATGGCGGTTTCAGTCCGGCATAATGGATTTGATCTTATGTGGGAGGCGTTGACTGATCACGGTTTCAAGACCGCATCGCTTGGTATCGAGGGAGCACTTGAGCTATTGCGTGCCAGCCACCCCGCAATACGCGGTCTCATGAAATTCGGTATGTCAGCGCTCCGGTCGTATGCCGTTCGTAATGCGAAATATGCGAAAGTACTGGAGTACGAAAAGCTTCTCCTTGAGTACGTCGATCAGTGGACTGGTACAGGCCGCTTTAAGGCGAAGTTCAAGGCAGATAAGCGGTCCAAGACAGTTACTTTGTCAGCCAATGACAAGTCAATCATGCAAATTGTCCCGCTATCGGCAGTGATTCCAGCAGTTGGGATTTACGCACTGGCTATGGAGATGGACAGCGCTCCTGAGCCGCCATCGGAAGCACCTGCTGACATTGAAGTGCCCAACGTCCCCGAAAGTTCTGGTACTAAGTCCGAAGGCAGCGACACGGTTCAAGACTGAAGGATAGATGGCTAAGCGTTCGTCGTTTCTGTCACGCTGACGTGTCGGCGGCGCCAATACATATGCCATAGTCTGGTATATGGGCGCCGCAATCCGTTTCTGCATCGTGCTCAATGGGCATATCGCTACCGTAAGCGCACTTTTGACCGTCACTGCAATCAGCATCGTCCGTGCAGTAGGCGGTCAGTAATTCGACTTGAATACATGCGGGGATACAGTCGGGGCACGATGGACATGATGAGGTTCCGCAGGGGTCACAGATTGAACCCGATGGGCAGTCGTTGTCGTTGGAGCATCCGTTCAATGGTGCGTCACCGCACACGCCATTACCGGATTCCGGCAACGAGCAATCTTCATCATCAGAGCACCCATATCCAGTTTCCGTGAATAAGCACACTTGTCCTGCGACACAGTCGCTATCATCCCAACACTCCGTATCGGGTACTGCGATGCAGACACCCGACATGATAGGAGGCTCAACACAGCCAACATCTGGACTATCGGTAGGTAGGCTGTCCACAAACGCACATACTTGCCCCGCTAAGCAATCTGCGTCACTGAAACATTTCGGTTCCGGAGCATCGATACATTCTCCCTTGGGTAGGGGTAGGTCGGGCATACCGTCTGAGTCGGAGCTGGTCAGTGTTACTGAGGTTGGTGCGCAGATCTGAGCGTTGCTACAATCCGCGTCAGACCAGCAGTAGTCGATAGGTTTTGGGTCAGGTACACATGCGGGGAGGCAGTCTTCACATACGGGACAGGATGCCGTGGCGCAGAGATTACAAATATAACCCGGTGCGCAGTCTACATCTGAGCTACAGCTTGGTGGAATAATCCACTCCTTACAGGCCCCACTGCATTCTTCGTCGGTGCAGTCAGTATATTCACAGTATGTATTGGGTCCGCAATCTGCGTCTGACGTGCAGAGGTTTGGCTCAGTGGTGCATGTGAAAGTGCATGCGCTATCCAGACAGCTCCATTCGCCTTCGCAATTCGGTTGGAGCCGATGGCTGCAATCGGCCGCCACTTGGCACTCGCCAGGTTCGCGCGCTGGAAGCGAGCAACCAGTGATACCGGTCAGGACAAAAATGACTGTCGCCACAAGGACTGACGACAAAACAATATGCATAGTTCTTTGGAACAAGGGGACCTCCATGTGACTTCAATAAACTACGAAGTCATGCCTCATCCCCATACAAAGCATTGCTCATGCCAATCGATTCATGTTGCTTATTCCTCATGATAACAATGGTCTATGTTGCTATTGGCTCATAGTTGCATGAGGAACTTTACCCATGATGTAAAATTCATTGACATGCATTCTTCGTCGAGAAGCGGTCTCTAGGGGCTAGCTCGAACGACAGCTGACGGGTACAGTCGCCCATATGAGCGATGAGCCACGAGATCTAAAGCGCGCTGATTTGACGTATGACGAGTACCTGCAGGTACCAGGGCTACTCAATCTACAGCGCCAGCTATCCAACCCTCCTCATCATGATGAGATGCTATTCATCATTATTCACCAGACGTATGAGTTGTGGTTTAGGCTCGTATTGCATGAGCTTGAAAATGCGCGGCAATACATGATGAATGCGGAAATCTTACGGGCTCGACACTTCGTTCATCGAGTCGTGGAGATTTTCAAGGTGGCTGTTCAGCAAATTCACGTGCTGGAAACAATGGAGCCATATGAGTTCCTGGCCTTTCGCAAGGAATTGATGCCCGCCAGTGGGTTCCAATCGGTTCAGTTTCGCGAAGTAGAGTTCCTCTGTGGCATGAAAGACGACCGGTATCTTAGTTATTTTCGACATAATCAAGATGTTGTGACTCGTCTGACAAAGCGCAAAGAGGAAGTATCCGTACGAGACGCTTTTTATATGGCGCTCAGAGCCTCGGGTATGAAGGTGCCTGAGAACGTGGACCTGCAGCATCTAGGAGACGATACGGATGCTAGAGAAGCAGTGCTTCAGTCGTTGCTCCCACTCTATCAGCAGAGACCAACCCACTTGGGGCTCAATCTTTTGGCGGAATCCCTTGTATCTCTGGACCAATATCTTGGACTGTGGCGTGAGCATCACGTGCGGGTGGTAGAGCGCGTGATCGGATTCAAACGCGGTACTGGGGGAAGCGCCGGGGTTGGCTATCTCAAATCTACCGTAAGCAAGAAAGCATTCCCGCTGTTATGGGAACTGCGCTCGGTGCTGGAGAGACCGGAATGACAGTCAATTTAGACATTGAAACGGATGACTTACTCACCTATCGGCGTGAGTTTCCCATTTTGGAGCAGCGTACGTATCTCGCCAGCCACTCGCTTGGCGCGATGCCTTGGGCATCTGCATTGGCGGTGCGTGAGTATTACGAGCACTGGGCCCAAGATGGCATTCTCGCCTGGGATGGCGAGTGGTGGCGGTCGATCGAGGTCTTTTGCGATCATATGGCAGCGATCATTAACGCGACGGCGGATTGCATTGTTCCGATGCTCAATGTGACGCGCGCGTTTGCGGCTATTGCTAGCTGCTACGAGTACACACCGGAGCGGAATAAAATTGTGCTTACGGCGCTTGAGTTCACCACTAGCTATCCCTTCTGGCGCGGTCAGGAACGTCTC
>PKDL01000253.1 GCA_002863065.1 Pseudomonadota bacterium | reverse complement strand
CAAAATCATGTTCCAAAATGGAGAATGAAAAAAATGCCTGTTTCATTTTCCAAAATGGAAAATGAGAATGTTTTCCCGGTTCCATTTTCCATTTTGGAAAATGAAACGGGGAAAAATCTTTTTACAAAATGCAAAATGAAACTTGAAAGAAAACCCTTTTCATATTTCCAGCATGGGCAATTCACGCATGCTGGGTTGTTTGGATTGATGTTACATATTCCTGGGCAGTTCGACGAGGCTCCGGTATCGCCCGCTCCAGTATCCTCTTCACCGCTATCTTCTACATCCAAATTCGGCGGCCCTGGCGCCAGAATACCGCTGGTTGCATCGAGGTCGACGAACGTCGGATAGACGCCGCCCGGATCATGGTCATCTGGCACTCCCGTGCATCCAGCGCTCAGGATGATGAGGCAAGCTACGATGGTTACGCTCTGGATCAATCGTTTCCCCATTTACTTTGCTCCTCGCTGAACGCGCTCACTCTTGGCACCTCAAAATTCACAACCAACCACACCATGTTAGTCGAGCGAGTGCAATCAGCGCAAAAACTCAAAACACTCGAATTCGATTTCGTAAAAATTGAGCCGTGATGTGACAGATATTGCCTCTTGATTCCAAGAGATTGGTGCGAACGAATATTCCTTGGAGTCGAGGTAGTGAAAACGCTTGTCGGTTCGCCTTTGCGCTCATATAGTCCGGTCCTTCGTGAGGTAGGCCCGACCGTGACCGCACGGAGTATGCAAACGCCGAACAGCCGGTCCTGGTGAACAGGATCCATGACTCGATGCTTGCACTTTGCGCCACAATACATGAGTGGCGGCCAACAAATACAACCGACCGGCTGGGGGCCAACGGAGGTAGGAGCATGCGAACGTTGTTGAAGTACATATGGAAAGCACCCATTGGATTACTCATGGCCCTATCGTTTACGGCGATGGGCTGTAGCTCTGATGATACGGAGTCAACTGGAACCTCGTGTGAGGCCGACTCTGACTGCGCAACCTATACGGTATGTGTCGAGGGGACCTGCCGGGAAAAGTCGTGCACAGGACTTCTCGACTGCGCCCCCGGCCAGTTGTGCCTACCGAAGCCGGGCAGTGACGAAACCGTCTGTACCGCCCCAGAGTGTAGCGACGAAGTACCGTGTCCATTCGGAGGGACCTGTAATAACGGTATCTGCGAGGGCGGTACCGGTGGGAACCCTTGTGATGACGCAACAGCGTGTACTGAGGGTCAAATCTGCAATGCCAGTGGACTCTGTGAACCGGATCCCAATTCGCTTGCAGGCATCTGCACAGAATGCGCGTCTAATGATGACTGTACCTCTGGTGTATGCGTTCAGGTCGGTAATCAGCAAGCGTGTCTTAGCGCGTGTGAAACCAGCGCAGAGTGTTCCTCTGGTTTCCAATGTTACGAAAACGCATGTGTACCGGGGGCCTTCAATTGTACTGGATGTCTGGTAGATGGTTGTCCTGAAGCAGGAACCCACTGCAACGCCAATACTGGAGCCTGCGTGGCTACCAAAAATTCATGCGATGCGTGCCAGTTCGATGGTGACTGCGGTGCTGGACTCCGCTGCTACAACAATTTCTGTGTGCCTGAGTGTGGTGATGCGCAGTGCCCCATCAATGGTACATGTACCGATATTGGTGAGGGTGTTCGCGCGTGTGCTTGGAACTCATCTGGTCCCTGCTGCCTGGGTGAGGGGTGCGCTACTGCTGGTCCTTGCGATGCATGCGGTGGTTCAACGCCATTCTGTAAGGACGATGCAATCTGCGTAGAGTGTTTAGATGACACGAACTGCAGCGGCAATACACCCAAGTGTGAAAATAACCAGTGCATTCCAGATAATGCTGAGTGCAGCGGTCAAACGCCGTACTACAATGTGGCCAAGGATGAGTGCTGTGAATGTCTCGATTCCACCCACTGCAGTGGTAATGCGTGTGACCCCACCACCTGCAGCTGCCAGACGGCAGGCGGTGCCGAGTGCGATTCCTGCGTAGCGCCGTACCCGGGTTGTGCAGAATTCCAAGGGCAATTTGTTTGTGTGCAATGCTCTGAAGATATTCACTGCAACGGCAATACGTGCAACTTAGAGACGTATACCTGCGAGGGCGGTGGTCCTCCGCCGGCTACGGGCAACTGTCAAACCACCGGCTGTACCGCGGATGGTACAACGAGCGGCAATGTGGCGTCATGTGATGAAGCCACCGGCCTTTGCTATGACCCAGAAGGTAACTGCGACAACATTTCCACGTTCTGCCCTAACGGCGGTCAATGTCTATCTTTGTTAGAGCAGCTTGGTGGCGATCTCGGAGGACTCGATGCGGTTCTCGACCAATTCGCCGGTGCATTACCCGAGGGCGGTGGTCTTCCAGGCAGCTGTACCTGCACTCCAGGCCCGGGGTCGATCCCAGGCTTTGGTGGAACGCAAGGTGATTGTCCAGATGGACTTACTTGCGGTCCAGGACTTCTCGGTCTTCTCTTAGGGCTACTCAATCAAGGGGGACAGACACCTCCGAATACGTGTAGTGCAGGCCTCGATATCCCGCTACCGTTCTAGTGCACTCCTACGGCCAGTTGCGGCTGGCCGAGTCGCGGGAATAGTTCGTGTTGCCCGCACGCTGTTGGTTTGTGCAGCATACAATCCAACAGCGTTCTCTTTGTGTCCTCCTTCTCTTCGCATCACAAACAGCGGATGCAGCTCGTCTTCCTGTCATTCAACATCTCTATGTGGCTTTGAGCACTAACGCGCATCGTGTTCCAACGACCAGTGACCTGCGGGTTGAGACCGGAGCATCTATTACCGGCTGGCTTGTAGTTGAGGCGCACTACCGGGGTAAGACCGTGTACTTTTCCGACGCTCCACAGGTGCGCCATCGTGGGAAGAGACGAAATACAGAGGTCTGGTTTGCTGATGCATTTGGGCCGATGACGCTACAGGTGTTCAAGGTAGAGCCTGTGATTCCATCTTCTGGCTTGTACGACAATACGGGCAAAATGGAGCATATTGCGGGTGTTGAAGCTCGAAAGAACCATCCAGAGGGCTGGCATTGGTGTCCGATCGAGTATGTCGAAACAGAAGTCGGGGATCCGACCGCGCATTGGTCGTTTCAGTTGAACTCTCAACCGAGTGTCGGGCCAATGCAACACGACTATGGGACAATGAGGTATTCGGTTCGGGCGATGTGGCGCAAGCAAACCTATTGGAGTGCAGGGAAGGCGCATCGCGACAAGTCGGGCGTATTGCCCGGGGTAACCACCGTTCGCGTTCGGCGGGATAACACGGCGGTTGGTTATATGACCGAGTTGATGAATGTACCCTACGTCTACGGGTCTAGCTCGCCCACGGGAAAGTTGCGAGACCATCAAACAGAACGCGCGGTGGGAGCGGATTGCGCAGATCTCGTTGTGTACGGCTGGCGTCGTGCCGGTCAGAACATCGGCTACACCTGGAGCCAGGGTCTCAAATCACATACCTACCTCACGGCCCGCGTGACAGATCTGGTGGATGGAAGGTATCAACAGAGCCTTGGCCGTAGTCCGCGTTTTGGGCATGAGGTGCAGGTCGGTGACATTATCCTATGGCGCCGTCATGTAGCAGTGATTGTGGAGGTAGATGAGACGGGCGTTCTAACCCCTCAGACAAAGATCCTTCACACGCTGTCTGAGGCTCCCCGGCTGACGACGCTCTCACGTATTGGATTTGGATTTGATGCCCCCCCTTTCGATATTCGCCGCCCACGTTGGGAACGAAAACGGCGAGTATCGATACGACATTCACGCTAATGCCGGAAATCTACCGCTGTGCATCAGGGTACTGGTCTTACCGTGAGCTGGAGGGGCCAGTTCAGTGCCTGCGGGTCCCGTTCAATAGCAAATTCGACGTAATCCGAGCGGGTCGGAGTGAGTGTGAGCCGCCACCTGTCGCCATCGAACGTTGGTGTACCCAGTTCGGGGGGAGGGGGTTGGAGGCGTGCTTCTCCTGGATGGTCTTCCCGTGGCGCCGCAACAACACGTACTTGCTGTAATTGGGCGTCCTTCGGAGCGCCTTTGATCACCAGTTCGAGTGGTCCGGGACCGAACAGTGGTAGTTTGAACTGCGCTGGACGCTCACCGCGCACGACCTGGAGTAAATATTCCGGGTCAAGCGATTTTGGCTGCCAGCGGACGGACCGGTACAGCCGGTCTAATTGCGCCTCAAAGCGCTTTTCTCGCCAAGGATTCATCTTCGGGGCTTCGTAGAGCACGAGTTGTAAAAATGGGTAGGACCATGAACCGAGGCGTTTCATGCGTGCATCAAGCGTCCTCAGGATGTTCGCTGGAAGGACGTCATCGAACTCAGGGTGCCCAAAGATTCGCTCGTCGAATACAGTAACCCAGAACCTATTGATATCGATATGACCAATCAGTGATTCGAGCGGTAGCCCAAAACTGCGGATTGGACCGAATACACGCACGGTACTTCCTGGAGCCGTCGGCCCCTCGGCAGGGGCTAACCGGCTGTCTTTGGGAAAGTATTGCCATTGGGATGGTCCGGGGTGAATGAATTTTGGGCGTGCATTATTGAGGTAGTAGCTCCAGCCGACCGTATAGAAGGCGGCGGGCAAGACGCCAATGGCATCTCCATTTTGGGCAGAGTTACGAATTCTTTCGGCGGCCGCTCGCTGCGCTGGGCGCTCGTATTGCGTCCCACTCGCGATACCAGAGTAGAGTGTGGCTGCAAGCATCAGAGCGGTCAGACTGACACTCGGAAGACGTAACCAAGTCGGGCTTTCACGCACCACTAAGTATGCGATTGGCAGGGTGGTGGCTGCTGCATATGGCCTGAGCCACCGCCACCCGTAATAAATCCGTCCAGCATAGGCATAGCTGTGCAAGAGGTAGGTTGTTGCAAGCAATCCAACGATCAAGAGGAACGGCACGAGAAGTAGCTGCCCGATAGCGGGATGGTCGCGTATTAGGAAGAAGTAGCCAACGACGAGAAGTAACAGAAGTGGCCATACTAAAAGCGCCCAATCCATCGGTAGACCCATCAGAACGCGGAGGTGATTTATTACGAAGGTTACGAAGCCGGGTGCTTCTGAATACACTGCGTGGGTCACCAAGTTATCTTGGGCGCTAATGATGAAAGCGCGAATGACCTGAGATGCCCACAGCAGTGGGAGTGTCGTCAGGGCTCCAAACCAGAGCAATGCATCGCGTAGTCGACCAGACCAGAAAGTCCCACGTCCACCGGAAATCCACATGATTCCCACCGCGAGTGCTTGTCCCATGACAAGGAATGCCGTGAAGTAGTGCAGAAAGAAACCAATGCATCCTGTAGCCGCGAATAAGGCCCATGACCGACGGTCATCGTTCGCTATGGCACGAAAGAGTAATAGGGTCGATGCGACCGCAAGTAGTCCAACCAAACTATACGGTGTGACGTCACGTCCGTACCGCATCGCCAACGGAGATAGACCCGCAAGCAGTGCACTGAGCCACCCGACGGACCGACGGCTGGTGGTTTCGACCCCTAGTCGATAGGTGCAGTAGACCGCGGTAAGCGCCGAGAGTATCGCAGGTAGACGAAGCCATAGCTCATTGTTGGAAAGTCGTGTCATACACCACAGAAGAATCGCATAGCCTGGAGCATGCGCTCGTTCGGCAACCACGGGCGAAAATGCGATGGCCAATGGATTAGAGCCGCTATATGCCTCTTGGAAGTAGGTGTATTCCAAAAGATCCATCGCTTCGTTCAGCGTGTATGTTCCGTAGAGCAGCAGTCCGCCACATCCCGCAATGATGCTCCAGAGAACAGGGCCTCCTGGCGACGATGCGTATGCAACAGGGATGCCTCTCTCGTGACGGTTCTTGGGATTACGTAAAAGCCAGCGACCGCCAAATACGATGAGCCCGAAAAAAAAGAGCAGTACTGAAGCAACTTGCCACGTCGGCGGCCCATCGAGGGCCTGCCGCTGGTCACGATGCTGGGGCGGCCCAGGAAGCGGTATGGATAAAGGTGGAGACGGGAGGGCAACAGGTAGTTCGCGGAGTAAGATTGGGTACGCGCCGCCTGTTCGAGGATATAACGCGATGTACACCTCAGAGGTGTCCGCCGGGAGCATGAGTTGAAAGGCTCCGTCTGAATCAACTCGTGAGGTTGATAGCGGGGGCTCGGAAACGTCTCGTGAGGGGAGAGCTTCCACATCAATGGGTCCCCAGAGCGCATAGTCGCCCGTGAAGGTTCCGGTGAGTATGGCGTCATTGGGCGCTGCTGCCGCTGAGCCTGCGAGCATAACGCTGAGAACGAGGCTTATTCTTACCAACCGATTGCCCGGGACGCCTCGTCGTGTTTTGGGAAGAGTGAGAGACGTGTTTCCTGCGCCATGTATTCCGCCAGTTTACGGTTCCGTGCTGAAGCGATCATCGACACAAATTGCCATGCATAGAATGGTCGGAAAAAGACCCTGTTCATCGCCCATGATCGGGCTTGTTCCAGCTCTTCTCGGTTGCGGACCCAGGGCAACTTGACCCAGGGATATTCTGGCATGTTGGGGCTCCAGTCGCCTACCAATGATCCGTCTGCTTTCGCTTCGTGATAGACGGGCGTATCGGGATAGGGGAGCAGCACATCGATTGTCACCGTGGTTGGTTTCGTTTTGAGGATGAAGTCAACCGTATCCCGAATGGTATCCGGAGTTTCTCCGGGATAGCCGAGAACATAACCAGTGTGGCAGCGTATGCCCGCCTTTCGGACAGCTTCAATCCCGTCGGCGCACTGCTGCACCGTCGTTTTCTTATTCATGCGCTCTATTATGTCTTGGGAGCCGCTTTCCACGCCGAAACCTATTTGTGCTGCACCAGCGCGCCGTGCCAAGTCGACAAATCGGTCGTTGATTTCTGGTGCACGTGCTTTAAAGGCAAAACGGATGCCTAGATTCTCTTTTATTAGCAGCTCAAAGATACGTTCCGCGCGCCGACGGTTTGCCGTAAACAGGATATCGTTGAATTCGACGAAGTTGACTCCGAGCTTGGTTTTCAGGTGAACGAGCTCTTCCACCACATTTTCTGGTGAACGCATGCGATACCGCTTCGTCGTGTTGTAGCAAAATCCACAACTGAACGGGCAGCCACGAGTCGTCACAATTCCGCCCACGGGACGGTCTGATTCGAGCAGTGCGTAGTACTCACCACGTTGGTAGATATCCGACACAAGATGCCGCGCTGGTGCCGGTAACTTGTCCAGATTGGTTTCCACGGGCCGCGCTTGATTGGTAACGAGTGTTCCATCATCGGCGCGATAGGTGACGCCCAAACAATCTTTCAGGCTTCGGTTTGCATCGACTCGTCTTGCGAGTTCTTGCATGGTCCATTCGCCCTCGCCTCTAACGATGGCATCCACTTCAGGAAATTGTTCGAGGCATTGCTTTGGAACTGGGCTCGCTCCTGGGCCGCCCATCACGATTGTCGCCTCTGGATTTGCTTGCCGGCATAGTTGTGCCAGCCATTGATTCTGCTTCGCTATCTCACTGAAGTACGGGAAGGCATAAATATCAGCATTCGCTGCGTTGATAACGCGCTTGACCTCCGCGTCATCGATTAGAGTCGCGTTGAGGTCACTAACTCGGACCTTGTGTCCGTCTTGCTCTAGAACAGCCGCGATATACAAAAGGTTGAGTGGCGCATAGCTCTTCTGTTGAATTTTAGGGTAATCCGTCGCGCGCGGATTTATCAGCAGGATGTCGAGCGCCATGCATCGCCTCCAGGAAGCTCTACTGTAGTGCATCATACCCTGACATGCCCGGTCGAGTTCTAGGAAATTTCCACAAGAGCGCTCCACCCGTCGAGGGATTGAGCGATGTCTAGCGTAATGCCTGGTTCTTTCACCGCGTTCTTGCATCAGATCATAGGCATGCAGCACGCCACATATAAATCGGTCATTACCAGTGCAGGTGGTTTGATATGCTGACAAGTCTGTTACGATGCGGTGCGTCATGAGAAGAGCAGTTCTAAGTCAATTCGTCATGCCGGCAACCTCGATGCTTTCGCCATTCAAGTCATGGCGTTACATGCGAGAGATGTGCAACCTGGAATTCGAACCTCTGCAGCGTCAGCGCATGAATCGGATGCATTTGATTCGTGAGCTATTGGTGCACGCCTACCGAGAAGTCGACTTGTATCGCATGAAGCTGGACCGCGCAGGGGTGGACCCAGTAGAAGTCAGCTATCCGCGGAGTTTTGAGCGAGTACCCATCACAAGCAAACATGAACTCCGGGACGGTTTTCCGCACCGACAGCTGGCCCGAAGTTCTCGCGGAAGTTTTCTTCGCTATTCGAACACGTCGGGCACCACGGGTCGTCCTTTGCTGCTTATTCAGGACATTCGGGATATCAGTTACAAGTATGCGTCGATTTTACGCTCCCGCGCTCTGGCGGGCGTCGACCCAATGTCATCCCAGGTCCGATTGACGCCTAACGAGTGTCAACCGTGCTTGCCGGATGGAAGTAGTCCATTTGGCGGTTCTTCCAGACTTCCGGGAGATGAGTCGGGCTCGTTGTCATCGATGTTTGTATTTTTAGAGAAACAAGTCGTGCTTCCCTTGTTTCATCAGAGACAAATGCTCGAGCCTTTCTGGGCGATAGGCTCACCGGGTGGACATGTAGACTACGATTCTTACCTCGGGCAGCTGCATGCTGCAGAGCCGGAAGTCCTCTCCATTTATCCGTTGTACGCTTTGCTTCTGGCCCGGCACATCAAACGAAACCGACTCGACCCGCCAAGGATTCGGCAGCTGATAGACTTTTCCGCTGGGCTCGCGACTCCCAAGATGACGGCCTTCATCTCTGAAATATTTGGCGTTCGTACCGCACAATCTTGTGGCGGCTGCGAGTTTGCAAGGTATGCAGCGAGTTGTCCCGATGACCCCAATCGTATGCATATTGCAGAAAACTATGCGTATGTGGAGGCAGTTCGTCCTGATGGGACGCTGGCAGCGCCGGGTGAGTTGGGCAATATATTGGTGACGAGTCTGCACAGTCGGGCCATGCCAATCATCCGCCTAGAACCCGGAGATGTCGGACGTTTATACGATGAACCATGCGCCTGCGGTCGGCGGAGTCGGCGGCTGCAGCACGGGGGGCGTATCCAATCTTTGATTCGCAATGCGGATGGACGCTGGGTTACGGGGGCTGAGCTGTGGGATGAGGTGCTGTTTACACCGGGAGTCGAACTCTTTCAGCTGCAGCAGAAGGATGAGATGCGTTACGAAATACGTGTGATTGAGTCGCCGGATACGGTGCTTCAGGACGCTACACTCCTCAATACTTTGAAGGGGCTGCTCGGAGAAAGAGCACGGGTTGATATTGTCCGGACCTCTGCGCTTGCACCGGAACGGTCTGGTAAGTTGCAGCTCGTAAAATCCAGCACATTTGAAGACTTTCGGCCGCGCACATCTGCAGCCACTCATTCGGTACCTGTAAATTGATCGGTGATATCCCAGACTGTAGAGGTCTCCGTTGAGCTCTACGGCATGGCCCCGCATGTTACAAGGTGGGGTGCCGTCCTTCATTCGTCGAGGTCGGGCCCCTTTGGGAGTCAGTTGGGTTGTCACCAATCGCTGCAACCTCCGATGCGTGTACTGCGCATGCCCAGATATTAAATCAAAAGAGCTGAATACAGATCAGGCCGTCGATATCATTGGAGAGATGTCCCGCCTGGGTACCGCCCGTGTCCACTTGACTGGTGGTGAGCCCTTAGTGCGGAAGGACATCGGGACACTTATTG
>PKDL01000370.1 GCA_002863065.1 Pseudomonadota bacterium | reverse complement strand
GAAGGTCGCTCAGGCTCTTTACGAACGCGGTTTGATAACCTACATGCGTACTGACTCCGTTCACCTGTCCAATGAGGCGATAGGTGCCACGAGGCAAACGGTGCAGAAACGATATGGTGCCGACTTCGTACACAAGACCGAACGCCGTTTCACTACAAAGTCGAAAGGCGCCCAAGAGGCTCACGAAGCGATTCGCCCCGCCGGTAATCAGATGCTCACTGCGAAAGAACTTTCGCTAACAGGAGCGCAATACAAGCTATACGACTTGATCTGGAAGCGCACCGTGGCGACACAGATGGCGGATGCTAGGCAGGAACTACTCAGCGTGCACATTGTGGCCGGTGAGGTCACCTTCCGGTCCAGCGGTAAGCGCATTTTGTTCCCAGGATTCTTCAGAGCCTACGTCGAAGGTTCTGACGACCCAACCGCCGCCTTAGAGGACCGCGAGGTACCGCTCCCGAACCTTGAGGTAGGCGATGAGGTGAATTTGACCAACCTCGAACCGGTCAGCCGCCAAACTCGCCCGCCTAATCGGTATACAGAAGCGGCCTTGGTAGCGAAGCTGGAAAAGGAAGGAATCGGTCGTCCATCTACGTATGCGACTATTATCAGTACCATTCTGGCGCGGCAGTACGCGCGGAAGCAGGGAAACACACTTATCCCCACCTTTACTGCGTTCAGCGTCACACAGCTTATGGAACAGTCCTTCAATAAGTTTGTGGATATCGGCTTCACCGCCGACATGGAGCAAACGCTAGACGGCATCGCTAAAAGTCAAGTGGATTGGCTGCCTTGGTTACAGCGGTTCTGGCAAGGGAAATCGGACTCATTGCACGAGCTCGTGGTGAAGGGGACCGAAACCATCGATCCGAGGACTGCGTGCACGCTAAACGGGTTCGATGACATACCCGCGCGCGTTCGGATTGGGCGTTATGGGCCATATTTAGAAGTAGAACATGACGGCGACGTACTAAAGGTGTCGATGCCGGAAGAGCTGAGTCCCTCAGACCTGACCGTCGAGTTGGCTGGAGAGCTCGTACAGCAGAAAATCGAAGGGCCGAAGCCTGTGGCGGTAGAGCCGGAGACCGGTTCTCCTGTGTTTGTCAGGACAGGGCGGTATGGACCTTATATCCAAGTAGGTGAAGGTTCAGAGGACGTGAAGCCCAAGCGCGTGGCACTACCGAAAGGCATGAAGCCAGATATGGTTACGCCGGAAATCGCCCTCGGTCTCGCAGGATTACCGCGAACGTTGGGCATTCATCCCGATACGAACGAGCCCGTGGTGGCCAATATCAATCGTAATGGCCCCCATATCCGCCATATTCGGGACTACCGCTCGCTCACGAAAAACGATGATGTGCTCGCGGTTGATTTCACGCGTGCAATGGAGCTGCTAGCTCAAGAAAAACGTACGTCTCGTCGTGGCGGGACTCAGTTGCGTGACCTCGGAGAGCATCCAGAGAAAGGCGGCTCCGTTATCCTGATGGACGGTCGATACGGGCCGTACGTCACGCACGACAAAGTGAATGCGACCCTCCCGAAAGGCAGCTCGCCGGACGTCGTAACGCTGGAAGAAGCTATCGAGCTTATCGCTGCGAAAATCGCCGCCGGGCCGAAGAAGCGGAAGTCAGCATCGAAGAAGGCCTCAGCGAAGAAGAAGGCATCGTCAAAAAAGAAAGCTACGAAAAAGAAGCCGGCAGCGAAGGCCAAGGCAGCGAAGAAAAAAAAGCCGGCGTCGAAGGACAGCTAGGCCACACACCAACCGGGGCGAGTGCTTAGAACCCGCCCTCTAACAGCACCATCAAACTATGGCGGTCAGCCAGGCCGGGGGAAAATATGAAAACACAAGGGCTCGTTGCACTCGTCACCGGTGGAGCGTCTGGTCTGGGCGAAGCAAATGCTCGGGCTGTCATACGTGGCGGTGGTTCTGCGGTGCTTATGGACGTGAACGTAGACCGCGGTGAAGCAGTCGCAGCTGAGCTGGGCGATAATGCTCGGTTCATAAAAACTGATGTGTCGAGTGAAGCCGATGTGAGCGCAGCCATCGAGCTTGCGAAGGAGGCGTTCGGAGGCGTTCACGCTGCGATAAACTGCGCCGGAGTTGGAACGATCGGTAAACTGTATGGCCGGCGCGGGCCCATCAGTCTCGATTTATTTACTAAGACCGTGATGATTAACCTTGTGGGCACGGCCAATGTGGCTCGTCTTGCAGCCGAGGCAATGGCGGAGAATGAACCCAACGCAGAAGGGGAACGTGGCGTTATTATTATGACGGCATCTGTGGCCGCCTACGACGGTCAGATTGGGCAAGTGGCTTACGCTGCATCCAAGGGGGGCATCGTCGGTATGACATTACCAATGGCACGCGACCTCTGCCGACTCGGTATCCGCGTCATGACAATTGCTCCAGGCATTTTCGATACCCCCATGCTCGCTTCACTGCCGGAGAAGGCTCGGCAATCTCTAGGGCAGCAAGTGCCATTTCCCTCACGGTTAGGGCGTCCAGCCGAGATGGCAGAACTGTCGATGCAGATCATTCAAAACACCATGCTCAACGGTGAGACCATTCGTCTGGACGGTGCCATTCGGATGGCTCCGAAGTAGCTGACTCCCCCAGCTCCCGCCTGTTCTCTAGGCATCAGATTGCAGTCAGGGTGCCATCCTGGACCCCCGGTATGCGCTCCCGCCTCATATTTCCCTTGCTTTGACCAGTTGTTGCGGTAAGACAGGCGGCCTGTGCTTCCTTTACGACACACGGATGCGGCCTGGAGCCTTATGAAGACCACTTCTTATACGAATGAACGACGCTCTATACGCTTGCTAGGGGCAACTATCCTGCTGTTGTCCATTGGCGCATGCTCGGACTCGAACGATACAGGAGGTCAACTCGGCAGCGGCGGCACTACCGCCCAAGATGGCTCCGCTGATATCTCCGGTACGGTGGATGGCTCAGATGGAATGACTGGCCAGACGTCGGCCTCAGGCTCCGGTACTGATGGTGTTGATGGACAAACCGGCTTGGCGGGCACAGACGGCTCCACAGCGAGTAACGCAAGCGATGGTACTGTCGGAGGGGCCGATGGCGCGACCGGAACGGACGGATTGAGCGGCATCGACGGCTCTACAGGGGCGTCTTCAACGGGCGGAAATATCGGTGATCACTGCCAATCAGCCGCTGATTGTGACGGTAACGTCTGCATCACAATGTCGAACGGGTACTGTTCGCAAAAAGGATGTACCGCAGGAGGCTGCCCGATGGGTTCCGAATGCTTTGAATTTACTAATGGGGACGCGTATTGCCTAAAACTCTGTTCCAGCAATGCGGATTGCAAATCGGACCAAGTCTGTGATGCAGACGGTACATGCTGGCCCGGTGAGCCGACAGCGCCCGTAGTAGGCGACGGCAGCATTGGCAGCGCGTGTACTGCAGACGGTGATTGTTCCGATGCGGGGGCCGTATGTTACCCGGAAAACTTTAACGGTGAGCATACGGGATTTCTCAATGGCTACTGCATCATTTACGACTGCGAGTCAGCGGGTTGTCCGACTGGTTCGACCTGTCAAACCGTCACTTCCGACGGCGGTACTGCGTGTGTCGCATCCTGCCAGGAAACGTCAGACTGTCGTGCCGAAGAAGGGTACGCATGCTACCAAGGGGGGATTTGCTTCCCTGGGTGTGGAGCGAACACTGGTGCCTCATGCCCTATCAATTACGCATGCGATGTCGAAAACCAAGAGTGTATTCCGGCGTGCACTCAAGGCAGCTGCCCTGGAGGGACGGTATGTACAGACGATGGGACGTGCGGTGAACCGCCCTGTACTCCTGGTAGCTGCGGCACTGGACTCATTTGTGCGGACAGCGGCGTATGCATACCTGACCTAAGTGGCGGCCCTGGGGTAGGACCCGGACCAGTGTGCAATAATTTACCGCCAGCCTCTTGTTCCGGTTCGTTATCGCAATGCGGTGCAGTGACTCAGTTCACACCCGTGGACGGTCCTGGCTACACCAACTATCCACTCAACGGTGAGACCTGGCAGAACCAATATCGAAGTTTTTGTCGTGAGGACCTTCAAGTATTGATTAAATGGGCGACGGCGTATGTGGATTGTAAAGCTATCGGTTGGGGCGGGGGTAATGGATATCCTCTCGGCTTGGGAGACATGAGTGAAGCGGATGGCGCAATCCCGGGAACATCCGACGGTCAACCGGGTCACCCGCAGGGTACACATGTCGATGGCTACGACATGGATATTGCCTACTATTCGAACACTGGAAGCAACAATTACCTCAAGCCAGTCTGCGACCATATTGTGGGCGGTGCCGACCAATATCACTGTACTTCAGAGCCCTACATGATGGACCTTTGGCGGACCGCACTTTTCATTGGGGCGCTAATTTCTAGCGATCGCACACGTGTAATCGGTGTCGACGGTCAAATAGGCCCCATCGTAAGCCAGGCGATTGACGTCCTTTGCGCCAATGGCTGGTTACCTGATGCAGGGTGTAATACGTTTGCTGCACAGCCCGGTATCTTGGCCTATGAAGTCGAGAACGACGGCGCAGGATGGTACAACTTTCATCATCATCATTTGCATGTAAGCCTGTGGGGGCTTTCGGGTAAGCCCGGCTCATACAGTACCCAGCGTTGCCTAACGCCAGACTGCTCCCCAGTATCGCCGGCAAATCATCCGTGCGCTGGACACGCACATAGTGGATTGCGCTTCATCGACTTACCACTGCCAGTAGAGCTCAGCGACCAGTGAGCCCCGCGCTGCTGCGAGCGCTCGGCCCTGGATTACTATTTGCTGGAGCAGCTGTCGGCGTCTCTCATATTGTGCAATCCACTCGAGCAGGTGCTGCATTTGGACTGTCTCTCGTCGGTCTGGTGGTACTCGCTAACGTCTTCAAATACGCCGCTTTTTCTTTTGGGCCTCGCTATGCGGCCGCGACTGGGACTAGCTTGCTGGAAGGCTATCGTCGTCAAGGCCGCATCGCCTTGTCTGCGTATGGTCTGTTGACGCTCAGTACCATGTTTACGGTTCAGGCTGCAGTCACTCTGGTGACCGCTGGCCTCGCCAAGGCTGTATTTGGACTCGAGTTATCGGTGTTCTGGATCTCAGTGCTCTTACTAGTGCTATGTGCGTCCATTCTAACGCTTGGGAAGTATGCTTGGCTTGACCGAATCGTGCGGGTGGTAGTCGTCGTTCTGACGCTATCAACGTTTGCTGCCACCATCTTGGTACTCCCCCGTGTCGATTGGTCGACGCTGGGTTGGTTACCGCCAGGTGAGCTCGACAAGAAGACCATTTTTTTCATGGCAGCCCTCGTTGGATGGATGCCATCGGCGATCGATATATCGGTATGGCACTCGCTTTGGACATTGGCCCGTCGCGAACAAACGGGGCATGCACCAAGCATGGAAGAGTCAAAATTAGATTTTGATATTGGATACATTGGTACTGCTTTGCTTGCATTGTGCTTCATCGTTCTTGGTGCGGGCGTTATGCATGGGACTGGAACCACCTTCGCTAACACTGCAGGTGGGTTTGCAGGCCAGGTGGTGCAACTGTACAGCTCGGTTCTGGGCACGTGGTCTACTCCGATTATTGGGTCGGCTGCCCTCTTAGTTATGTTTTCTACGACGCTGACCGTGACGGATGGCTTCCCACGGGCTGTATCTACGCTGGTGGCCAGGTTTCGTTCCGAAGAACGTCCAGGATCAGTCCAGGGAGCAGATCGTGCGTATTGGGTGGTACTCGCCGTACTCATGTTCGGTGCGGCCGCGGTCATTGGCTGGTTGCTGACATCACTCAAACTGCTGGTAGACGTAGCGACTACGTTGTCATTTTTGACGGCACCAATACTATCTTTTTTGAATCATCGCGCAGTGCTTGGTGAAGAGGTTACAACGGATAAGCGGCCCGGGGCCTGGCTTCTCGCATTGAGCGTTTTGAGTATCATCGTGCAGGCAGTGTTCGCGGTATATTGGATATGGTTGAAGTTTTTCAGCGCATAGAATTGTTCTATCTGGGTATGCGGGCAGTCACACCGTATCCGTCTACCGTCTTACCTAAGCATTTCTAGTATCAAGTCGCGCATGGCTCGTACACGGGCTGGCAATTGCCTTGCGGTGGGATAGACCAAATGAAGCTCTACGGTGTTGTGCCGGTCGAGAGATAGCGTCCAACTAGGGAGTGCTTCGATGATGGTACCTGCTTCCAATTCAGCCTCAACCAAGCTGCGGGGTAGGAATGCCAGACCATGCCCTTCCAGTACACAATGCCGGACAAAAGTGACGTCATTGGCTTTGATGGGGTATTCAACCTCGACCGACTCCTCCTTTTCACCTTGCGTGAGGGTTACCGTGCCACCGGTGCGGATCACGGTGAAGTGAATCAGTTTATGATGCGATAGTTCCTTCGGTCTCTTTGGAGTGCCATGTAATCGTTCGTAGGTCGGACTAACGAATAAGCCGATGGTGTCATCTTTGAGTCGGCGGGCAACGAGTGTTGAATCTGGTAGCCTTCCTGCCCGAATCGCGAGATCGTACCCTTCCTCGATCAAATCAATAATGCGGGACGTCAGTTCAATATCCAACTCGACATGAGGGAATCGGCGACTGTATTCGGCGATAACCGGTGCGAGCCTCGACTGTCCGTAGTCGACTGGCGCAGTAACTCGGACGCAGCCTTCAAACTTATCTTGGTGCTGCTGAACGCGCCGACTGGCATCTTCAAGCCGAGAGATGGCGTCTGCTGAACGGTCAAACAAGTCACGCCCAGCATCGGTGAGTTGGAGCTTCCGGGTTGTACGCTGCAGCAACCGTACGCTGAGTGCCTCCTCCAGTCGGACTAACCTTCGACTGACCGTTGACTTTGGCAGTTTCATACGGCGAGCTGCGGCACTGATGCCGCCACAGTCAACTACGTGGACGAAGGTAGCGATCTCATCTAAGTTACTCATGATAGTGCATTGTATGCCCAATGACGTGATGTGAATGCAACGGTCCGGCTAAAATAAATCTGGTACGGCGAATCCTGAATCCGCTATGGATGTTGACCCTGTCCATTGGGAATGGTTAGAGCGAAGCGACACCTCGAGGGGTACGCTGGAGCCGACATAGACCCATACTAGCGTTCCGGTTGTTGGTAGCACGTAAAGCGGGGTACACCATGCGTGTGGCGTCTGTGCACCAATGTGCGGTCGTCGCTCATAATGTGCATGGTCGTGAGTTCAAACGGCCATCTTCGCTGTACGCGACTGCGATACGATCGGATGCCATATCTTGCAGGCCCCGTACGCCGTCGGGCTGCGCGTAGGCTTCTCGAGCAGGACGCAGGTTCGACTGTTCTAGGTCGCATAGGAGAAGCATTTTGTCTTTGAATGCGGAGTTTATTCTCTTCGAATGCACTCGACAACTTGACGACCGACCCGTTTAGGACTCAGTAGTATTAGGCACAGCGTCGGTACGGGCGTAACGGCGTATTGTGGATATGGCAAACGGCATGTGAGGCTCTTTTGGACCAATCGACCAGGTACTTTCTGAATAATTACAATTTAGATCCCGGTGCGCTTACTAAGGTGCTGGATACTGCGATGGCGTCCCAGGTGGATTACGCAGACCTATATTTCGAGCATACACATTTTGAGTCCGTGTCTCTTGAGGAAGGGCTTGTGAAGAAGGCCAATCGTTCGCTTTCACAGGGGTGTGGCGTGCGCGTGGTGACGGGAGATAAAACGGGTTACGCCCACACCGACGAGCTAGACCTGTCTCGACTCATAGAAGCTGCCCGCGCGGCTCGGGTAATAGCGTCAGGAGATAGCCAACAGCGTTCGGCTGATCTTAGTGTTGGAAGCCGTCGAAATCTCTACCCCGTACCGGCTCCAGCCATTGAGCGTCCATTAGAGGACAAGCTGGCGTTGCTTCGCCGCGCGGACGAGATCGCTCGAAGTATCGACCCAAGGATCAAGCAAGTCCAAGCGAGCTTTGCCACGGAACTGAAAACAGTGGCGATAGTCGCTTCCGACGGTACGATTGTGGGCGACAGAAGGCCTCTCTGTCGCCTGAATATTTCATGTATCGCCAGCGATGGAACTCAACGCCAGTCTGGAGGTGAGGGCGGCGGTGGTCGTGTCGGTTTCGAGTGGTTCTTCGAGCAAGACCAACATCAAGAAGAGCGCTTCGTTCATTTTGTTAGGGAGTCGGTACGAAAGGCCCTGCTGATGTTGGATGCGGTACCTGCACCGGCTGGAACACTGCCGGTTGTACTCGGTCCCGGCTGGCCTGGAATCCTCCTGCATGAGGCGATTGGTCATGGACTAGAAGGCGACTTCAACCGCAAGGGTACGTCTGCCTTTGCTAATCGGTTGGGCAGCCAGGTCGCTAGCCCGCTCTGTACAGTCGTTGATGACGGGACGATCGCCGACCGCCGCGGGAGTCTCAACGTGGACGATGAAGGCACGCCCACCCAACGTACTACGCTGATTGAGAATGGGATTCTTAAAGGCTATTTACAAGACAAGCTGAACGCGCGTCTCATGGGTGTATCACCCACCGGGAACGGTCGCCGGGAGAGCTACGCACACATCCCAATGCCGCGTATGACAAATACCTTTATGTTGTCCGGGTCGTCCGAACCGAAAGACATCGTAGGGTCCGTTGAGAATGGACTGTACGCAGTTAGCTTCGGCGGAGGGCAGGTCGATATTACGAGCGGGAAGTTTGTGTTCTCCATGTCCGAGGCTTATCTCATCGAAAATGGTGAAATTACATCACCTGTGAAAGGCGCCACTCTGATTGGTGACGGGCCCGAGGTACTCAAGCGGGTCTCGATGGTGGCTAATGACCTTGCTCTGGATAAGGGAGTGGGGACGTGCGGAAAAGAGGGCCAGTCGGTACCGGTTGGAGTAGGTCTACCTACGATCTTGGTGGATGGTATTACGGTGGGTGGAACTGCATAGTCGGAGGGTGATCATGCGTACGGAATTAGATGACTTGCTCTCTCAGGCAATCGCACGAGCCGAGAATCTAGGGGCGAGTGGTGCAGATGCGGTGGCAATTGACTATACGGAAGCGAGCGTTCGAGTCCGATTAGGGGAAGTAGAGGAGCTACAGCGCAGCCACCAGAGGCATCTCGGGATTCGGGTGTTTGTGGGAAAGCGTCAAGCCATCTCATCAAGCTCTGACTTGCGCCCAGAGGCGATAGATCAGCTTGTAGACGATACGGTAGGTATGGCCAAAGTGATTGCCGATGACCCGGCATCCGGCCTGCCGGAGCCGTCGCAAACTGGGGCGATATTTACCGATGGGCCGGGCCTCTATGATGAGTCCGTGGAATCGATGGACATGGAGCACGGAGTGTCTTGGGCGAAAGCTGCCGAAGCTGAGGCCATGCGCGATCCGCGAATGACGAATAGCGAGGGAGCGACCTTCGGATTTACTTCCGCCAAACGCCACTATGCCGCGAGTGGTGGAGTTGCAGGCTCATACCGAACGAGCGCCTTTTCTGGATGGGTAGTGCCCGTGGCGTCGCTCGATGGAGCTATGGAACGTGATTATTGGTACACCACCCGTCGCATGCTATCGGAGCTCGATTCACCAGAGTTGGTGGGTCGGAAAGCTGCAGAACTCACCTTGCGTCGGTTGGGAGCGACCCAGCCGAAAACTGCAGAAGTCCCCGTTATATTCGATTCTCGCACCGCTAGCGCTCTTATTGGTTATGTGGCCAGTGCCCTATCCGGTTATTCAATTTATCGTGGTAGCTCCTACCTCGTCGACCGGATTGGTCAACGGATTGCCAGTGATGCGATCACCCTAATCGATGACGGTACTTTGGCCGGACTGATGGGCACAAAGCCTTACGATGGCGAAGGCATCAAGACGGGTCGGACGAGCGTTATTGAGCGAGGCCTTCTCCAAAGCTATTTGTTTGACGCATACA
>PKDL01000198.1 GCA_002863065.1 Pseudomonadota bacterium | reverse complement strand
TAGTTGGCCTATCACCCACTGGATAGAGCCGATCATTCGAGGGTGCCACCCGTAGCAGAGCTGCTGGCAGTCGATCTCGGGCTTCGAGCCGGTATCGCCCTCTACTCTGGCAATGGACGCCTCCTAACCTACCGTTCGACAAACTTCGGAAGCCTGTCTCGACTAAAACGAGCCGTGCCCGGCATAGTAGGTTCCTCTGTCAAGATACTGGTGACTGAAGGAGACGCACGACTTGCACATATCTGGGAGCAATATGCGTCCCGCCGCAGCCTCATTTGTGAGCGCGTCGCACCCCATTCGTGGCGCAGCCAAATGTATAACTTGAGCGAAATGCGACAGAAGGGGCACTGGAAGGAGACCGCTGATAAGTATGCGCGCCGCATCATAACGTGGTCAAAGCTTTCGAGCCCCAGCTCACTACGGCATGATGCTGCGGAGGCCATATGTCTTGGCATGTGCGCCGTTATCAACCATGGCTGGATGGACCAGTTACCCCAAGACATCTATCGCTGAAAGCCACGATTGACGTCCCATATGATGCCAACCGTAGCGCTTTTTATATTTTCGGCCACTCCTAAAAGTATGGACTATCTTCCGGCCCACCCTTGAGGATTCCTGCCAAGGCACTTCAGCGGGAATCCTCAAAGAATGTGTGTGTCAGCGTGCCTTACAGACGCAAAAAACAGCCCATCTATGGCGATGACCTCCTTTTCCACTTGCGCTGTAGCACTGGATGTTTTGACGCTCACGTCAGGCTGGATATGCTTGTGGACAAGCTTTTCGAGGGCTGCTTTATGTCCAACGAACAGGTGATCTATTTCCAGCGATTTTCCGCGGGGTGTAGCATTGTGGTACACGCCGGGTATAAACCTAGAGCTACTACAAGCATTGTCACTGGAGCCACGTATGTTGATTTTGCTTTCGCCTGCGAAAACACTAGATTTCGAAACAACCCCTCACACACGTTTCAGCCAACCGCGGCTGCTTGGGCAGACCGAGAAGTTGGTCAATATCATGCGCAAAAAGAGCGCCAACGAATTGAAGTCGCTCATGAAAATAAGCGACTCCATCGCTGAGCTCAACGTGGATCGCTTTCACTCCTATTCTGACGAACACCGGCTTGGCGTGAATGCGAAGCAGGCACTCATGGCGTTTAAGGGAGACGTGTATCGGGACTGGAGCTGGCGAGACTATTCGGACGAAGATTTTGGATTTGCTCAATCGCACGTACGGATACTGAGCGGCTTATACGGGCTCCTACGGCCGCTAGACCTCATGCAGCCCTATCGTCTAGAGATGGGCACGAAACTCAAAAACTCTCACGGCAAAAACCTCTATGAGTTTTGGGGCACACAGATCACCGAACTTCTGAAGTCTGATCTGGCTGCTGTCAAAGCGGAAGTCGTTGTGAACCTGGCAAGCAACGAATATTACCACTCTGTACAAGCTGCAGAGTTGCCAGTACCGGTCGTTTCACCTCGGTTTCTCGACTACAAGAACGGCAAATACAAGATCATCTCATTTTACGCGAAGACGGCGCGTGGTGCGATGGCTGACTGGTTGGTACGAAGCCGTGCAACCACGCAAGAGGATATCCTGAACTTCGATGGTCTAGGCTACCGCCACGACACAGAACATTCTGCGGGCAACCAACCCACGTTTATCCGCGAACCATAAAGACGACATGTGCTCCTTGCTATGCTGGGCTCGTTATTGCACCCACTGACTGACGCAAGTACTCCATCGATACCGCGGCTACCGCGGCCTGCACATTCCATGATGGGATAAAGCCGGGACAAGGTAATCTTACGACCTCGTCGGCTACAGACAGCACATCTTCCGGGATTCCGTGTCGCTCACCACCAACCACAAAGAGGGATGGACGCGTTAGGTCCAACTCCCATGGGTAGGTGCTGCCTGTACTCTCAATAGCAACAACTTGGCGACCAGCATTGCGGGCAGCAGCAACGGTATCCACAGAAGGCTGCCAGAGAACCGACAGGAATCGGTCAGCACGCATTGCAACCCGCTTCGCTCTGAGCCGGGCAGGTCGGTTGAATTCGCCATCGATAACGATGCCTGCAGCGCCCGCCACCTCCACTCCACGAATTATCGTTCCAACATTGCTTGGATAGGAGACACCAGACAAAAGCCACACTGGTCCACATTCCATCATAAGGCTGGTGGCCTTGGAGTGAACCTGCCGGCCCACGAGCGCAAGCGCGTCCTGCACATGACTTGACCTGGCCATGCGCCAAATATCCTTGCGTGTGGTCCTGACGTACTCCACTCCCATCTCATCGAGCCTTGCCGTCAAGTGCGCTAAAGGCGCATCTTCTGCCATCAATACCAATGATGGAATAGCACCATTTTCAATCGCTTTCATGATCGTGACACTCCCAGCCAACTGGCGGGACGAGTGAGATGGATTGTTGTGCTTGGGAAGAGTCATCTTGTGTCTCCGATGTCGTAAATCAGACGCGTATGGCTCGGAAGCTGCACGTTCTAGAAAGTTTCCCGGGTGCAATACACGTTTGCCCGTGTATTATCCGCCAACATCAGTGTCGAGAAGAATGAGGTAACGCATGGCAAGACGACTGCAAGTCTCGGATGACGATGTACGGGTTCAACAATTCCGTGAGGCCGTAGCTCGCGCCAAACAGCGCAAACATCAGTTTGAAACGATGGGCGGATTGGACCTCCCCACGCTTGGCTATCCTGCGGAACCCGACGAGTCATATTTCAAGAACCTTGGGATGCCGGGACAATACCCCTACACGCGAGGTGTACACCCCACTATGTATCGTACACGCCTTTGGACGATGCGAATGTTTGCGGGATTTGGGTCACCAGAGGATACGAACCGGCGATTCAAGTTCCTTTTGGAACAGGGGCAAACGGGCTTATCCACTGCGTTCGATATGCCGACACTGATGGGCTACGACCCCGACCATGAGCTGTCGATGGGAGAAGTTGGGCGAGAAGGTGTATCAGTCGCAACGATTCACGACATGCGGCGACTCTTTTCCGAGATTCCATTAGCTGAGGTCTCAACCTCCATGACCATCAATGCGCCAGCTGTGATTCTACTTGCGCTGTATGTAGCCATCGCAGATGAACGCGGTGTGCCTCGCGACGCAATTCGTGGGACCCTTCAAAACGACATCCTGAAAGAATTCATTGCGCAAAAGGAGTGGATTGCCCCCCCTCGGGAGAGTATGCGCATTATTCGAGATATGTTGGTCTTTTGTACTAAGGAGATGCCAAAATGGAATTCCATTTCTATCAGCGGTTATCATATACGCGAAGCAGGGGCGACTGCCGTACAGGAGCTAGCATTTACGCTGGCTGACGGTATTGGTTATGTCGATGCCGGGATAGAGGCTGGGCTAGATGTCGATGAGTTTGCCCCCCGGCTGTCATTTTTCTTTGATGTTCATAACGACTTCTTTGAAGAAATAGCGAAATTGCGAGCCGCCAGACGCCTTTGGGCGCGTATTATGAAAGAACGATACGGAGCTAAAAAAGCCAAGTCGATGATGCTTCGTACACATTGCCAAACAGCAGGTGTCAGCCTGACGGCACAGCAGCCGTACAACAATGTAGCTCGCGTAGCGATACAAGCGTTAGCCGCAGTACTGGGAGGGACCCAAAGCCTCCATACCAACAGTCTCGATGAAACGTATGCTTTGCCCACAGAAGAATCGGTAAAGATCGCCCTTCGAACACAACAAATCGTTGCTGAAGAGAGCGGCGTGGCGAACATTGTCGACCCACTCGGCGGCGCGTGGTTCATCGAGGAACTAACAGACCGAATGGAGACAGAAGCTCTCAAGTATATTCGGCAGATTGATGAAATGGGCGGAATCGTCCGCGCGGTCGAGATAGGATTCCCTCAACATGAAATCGCCGATAGTGCCTTCAAGTTCCAACAGCAGGTCGAAAGAGGCGAACAATCGATTGTGGGTGTGAACAAATTTGCTGACACCGCGGCAAACCCCATCCCAACCCTCAAAATCACGGGCGATGTAGAAGCCGACCAGAAAGCGCTACTCGCCAAGGTGAAGGCCGAGCGTGACAACGAATTGGTCGCACAGAAACTGCAGGCAGTTCGCGCAGCATGCGCGGGATCCGAAAACATTGTTTATCCGATCATTGAAGCGGTCAAAGCGGAGGTCACACTTGGCGAAATCTGCGATATCTTCCGCGACGAGTTCGGGGTGTACCGAGACCCCGCATTCGTATAAAGGTACTACAGCGATGGGCCAACAATTCGCTGCTTTAGCCCAGGGTTACTTCCATCCATTTTCCAAATAAACCCATCCAAGATGTAGTGGGTGCCTTGAGGCACCATCAGCAGGGGCACTGCGAAATTTGCAAGAGCACTGGAGTCCCATCCCAATGGTAATGAGCCGAACCAAGCGGAGCGCTCATGCCACACCGCGATATCCCAGAGCCATTCCTCTCCAAGTGCGAGCAGAAGACAAATGGCTAGATACACGTGCCATCGTGGCCTCACTCGTGAATCGCGACGATCGGACGGTTCTTCAGAACAACGCCAGACAAGGGCCATATACGGCACCCCGTGGATAAGTACGTTAGTGACAGTAAAAACAAAATCCAAGTCCGTCACAACGATACCAACGTACCAAGTAAGCCAAGTCGCTAACATGGTGAGGTCACGACCCCACTGAGGACCATAGCGCCGTATGCTTAGAAAGCGGTGGCCGATCCATACCGCCGCAACGATCATGTATACCGGCCAAAGCACCTGCATCGCTGCCACAGGTAATGATACGACGAAATCCCCTTCCACAAACCAGTTAAACTCCCGTGGCAGTGTGGTGTGCCAGTAGAGGATGGGGACGCCGGTTCCTGTATACACCGCAACGTGATCGAAATATTTCACCCAAGGGCGCCGATCGTCACCCTGGGCACGATAGAGGCTAACAAACCCATATTGCTGTTTCACAAAATGGTGGACTGCAACGTACGCAAGAATAGTCCAGAACCAAGCCGGATTGGCATTGTGTACGACAAAACCAATGGCGAATACCGCACTAGGAACACCAGCATATAAGCCAGGGCGTCTTTTCAGCTCGGCCGGTACGAGATAGGTACGAAAGAGAGTGGTCCAGACGTGAGCCACGTCGACGAACACCACCAACAGTAACCATGCTAAGGGCGATACCGATTCTACGTGCCATAATCCCATGACCACGGGTAATACGAGAAGAAGTGCGATGTACCCGGGGGCTATGAACCAAGCTAAATCGAATCCAGCTGATACCAACCATGAGCGTTGTCGAAGCGGTCGCGTCATTGGTCTGGGCCAAAGCCCATGACTGCTGCTTCGCGAACGGGCGCATCAAGCGCCTCTCGAAAGCCTTCATATGCCGTGTTGTAGGCATCCTGCCCGCGTTCCATGTGAAATGGTCCCACGGCGGGTAATCCACGGCAGACCATCGTGACCATATTCTCGTCGATGCGCGCCATGCTGTGCGTGATATTCTTCCGGGTTCGTGAGCGTGATGAAAGATGATGGTATAGAACTCTGGTGCCAGGCATTAGGCCATGATGGCCAGCGCGGTCTCTTACCCCCCCATCAATATACAACCGACCAGAAATGCGTACCGGGTGAAACAGACCCGGAAAAGTGCATGAAGCCTGTATTGCCGGGGCTAACTTACCTTCCGTTAATGACGTTGTAGAGCGTGATACAAGGTCATACACAGATACTACAAACGGTAATTCAGTATGCGCAAACTGGACCACGCCAAGTTCACGTTCCAAAATCTGCCGAAATAGGTCGCCTTTCAGTAGTCCAAGTCCGAATCCCGGATCCCAAAAATCTTGCCGACGCACCGAAAGAAGAACTCGAGATAAATCTTCGGTGGTTCGTCCGCTAGTCCATAGTCCACCGACTAATGCGCCTGCACTACATCCACGAACGGCTATCGGTCGAAGTCCAGACTCTTCGAGTGCCGTAAGAAAACCAGAATGGGCGTAGAAGCCAAAAAAACCCGCCGATAGTGACAGTGTAAATGGCTCTTGGGCTAACCAATCTCGTAGCGTCTGCGGACTATCATTTGTTTTGGACAATGCAGTACACCCTTCTTCGAAGCTGCGTTTTTACCGAACGTTCTCTAGTTTCTTCTCTACGGAGAAATATACCTTGAATCGATTGCCACATAAGAGCATCACAAAGATGTCTTTATGGGGGCTTAATGCAAAACTACGACTGCGGTAACTCAGAGGCAACAACGGACTCGGTAACGGTGTCCGTCAGCGCTAAATATCTGAGCAATAGATCCGACCCGCTCCGGCGACGGTTTCTATTTTCGTACATTGTAGCGATTGCTAATAATGGCCCACAACCCGTACAGCTTCTCACACGGCGTTGGCTCATTCGAAATGGTTTTGGCAGACTGCAAGTAGTGGAAGGAGTGGGTGTCGTCGGTGAGACGCCCCTAATCCCCCCGGGTGGGGTACATACCTATGAGAGCTTTTGCCCACTGGATACAGATTTCGGCAGTATGAGCGGCAGTTACGGCATGTCCACAGATGATGGGCGCCAGTTTGATGCTGAAATCGGAACATTCTCGCTGTACGCCCCGACCGCAATACAATAACGACGATTCATGTTACAGGCTGTGCCTGCAATTGTTCTTCGGCTAGACGTTGGATCGCTCCTATGTTGACTCAAAAACACCTTGACCACCTCCCAATCTTCCCACTGCCAAAGGTGGCTTTATTCCCAGACACCGTACTGCCTTTACACGTTTTTGAGCCGAGGTACCGAGCGCTAACACGGTATTGTCTCGATAACGAATGGCCTTTGGCCGTTCCCATGCTTTCAGACGAACCACAACCTGAGGCGTCATTACCTATCGTTCTTCCGATCGCGGGCGCTGGCACGATTCGCCAACATCAAGAACTGCCAGACGGACGATTTGGGATATTGCTCCAGGGCAGTGCTCGGGTACGGATTTTATCCGAGGTTGCGACGGACCTACCGTATCGCATTGTCCGGGCGGAAATCGTCCACGACACCGATACGATGTCCCTACAATGCTCCGAAGACATACAGACGATTACGGACTGCTTGTCGCTTTTGCGCGTGCGGATTCCCAACTTAGTGGACGCTCTCACGAGCCTGAACGGAGAGACAACCCCAGGTGAGTTGACTAATCGACTAGCTTCCATCCTTTTTAGAGACGCCCAACAGCGGCAGTCGATTCTTTCCGAAGCGTCGGTGGAAAAACGACTGCGCCTCGTACGAGACCGTGTGGCTGCACTGGCCGCGAGAACGGCATCCGCCGACGACCCCGTGAATTAGGTACTCTCCGGGCGCAGCCGGCGTTCCATAGAGATGTGTGGGATGCCCACTTCTTCATACACGTCTGAGCATGGTGTGTATCCCAGGCGTTCGTAGAATCCCTGCACGTGGCAGCGTGCGTGAAGAAATACATGCTCGATGCCTTGTGCTCTCAAGTGTTCCTCTAGTGTCCGAACCAACGCCCGGCCCAACCCGTGCCCCTCGACATGCTCTGATACGGCCATTTGAAATAGTCGCCCACGGCGTTCACCCTGCCTTATGAACAACACACAGCCGACACACTCGTCGTCGCAATCGGTGGCGACCAAATGGACGGCGTCATCTTCAAAATCGAACTTTTCTGCTCCGGGAGGATACCCAAGCGGTCTGCGCAACCGCTCCCAACGGAGCTGACATTCTTTGGCGTACAGCGAATGAGCCGGTGTAATAAAATGGAAACATAAATCACTATTATCCATACACGGTAGCCTGCCATAGCGCTGCATAACGGGCCAAGAGGCCTAAGCATCTTTAGCGTTCAGCATAGCAAGTCCCGCCCAAACCGTACTACTTACATACTGCCCCGGAACCACTGCATATCGTTGCAGGAAAAAGGGTAGCTCCGTTCGCTTCACTAACTGTGTTTCTATACATTCACTGGCATCGCCACCGCCTGGTCCGAGTTGCCAACAATCATCGGCATGAAAATACGTATGCAACTCATCGGTAATCCCAGCACTTGGAACGGACGACGATAGGATAGACCAGCGCTCTGATACGTATCCCGTTTCTTCATAGAGTTCTCGCTTGGCGGCATCCAAGAGGGTCTCTTCTGCCGTCCCAATCGAATCTCCGGCTAGACCAGCGGGCAGCTCCAACACGCGTCCGGCTAGGGGAGGGCGGGTCTGCTCCACTAGGACAAGTTCTCCCGTAGCCGTTGTCATCACGATCACTACGATACCAACGCCTGTGGTCCGGGTAGCATACTCCCATCCTGTCGACGGGTCTTGCACCAATCCCACATATCGCCCAGTCGCAAGATGCTTCAATTTATGGCTCACGTCTGTGTAATCCCTCTTGCGGAGAGCACCACGCCCCAAGCCTTCGTTTGATGTCGTTGTAGTTGATCTAGCATGTCATCCTCAATTCGGCCGGCGCACCTGAGCACACACTCACGACTCAAGTGCTACGCAGATATTCTCGTGATACTCCACTTCGATAAAGCCCGTATTACGTACAAATCCTTATACATGCACATAGTGGAGCCAGGCGCTCCGTAATGATAGGACATAGGCTGTGGTGATCAATCAGCCACGAGCTGCATCAGTGACAGGGCAGGGCGGTACTCGCTGTCTGTATATTTACCGATGACAGTCCTTAGGGAGATAACTATTCGCACCGTCCTTCTATGTGTCCTCGCGACCGTCCAGACCTCATGCGGAGTTTTTGACTTTGAATCCGTGCGATATATCGAGGAAGTAATCATCACGGGCAACGCCGAATCGTCTCGTCAAGGCATCCGCGTACTCTCCAATGCGATTCCACCGCAATCGTGGAACCAAGAACTGCCGCAAGAACCAGCCGCAATCTTCATCGAGTCATTCATTTTGGAAATGACAGATACGGCGAAATCTGGACCAAACGACCGCGATGACTTCTCCTGGATCCAAAAGGTCACGTTTTATGTAGAGTCGGAAAACGAAGCGTCCACGCTTGGGCGACACCCAGTCGCCTTTATCGTGAAACCTGGGGCCGAGACTCGTATTACCCTCGAAACAAACCGTGCGCTCAACCTTGTACCGTATATTCTTGAGGGTATCCGGATAACGAGTGACTTGCAGGGTAGGGTGCCTGAGGACGACGTAAGCCTCATCGGACGCGCCACTCTAGGCATTGATGCCCTATGAAAGCTGGGTAACCTGCACTTGAATTTTTCCAGCATCGGACACACCTAGACCTAAAGCCTCTGCACGTTTCAAATACCCTCCCTTAGGATGGCGCGCAGTCAAAGGTTCCAGCCCATGCTTTTTACGTAGACCGACTATCAACTTCTCGCCCCATGCGTCCATAGCGACCGGGTCTGTACCAATATAAATGCGGTTGTGTATCACCTTCGCTCGATTGTTATCCTGTGGCCCCCCGTCATATAAAAGCCGAAGCCCATCACATGCAATCAGGCGAACCTTGTCACGGATATTGGCATGCGCATAGATGTCCGCGATTTGCGGATTGCAATCATGCTCGTGATATTCCTGTGGGTTGTTGATGTTACCGTGTGACATATTTTTCATGCCGACAGTTACACCCGACAAGTTGTGATCCTTTATCACCGGCGCATTGATAATCGCAGTACAATGTTTCAGTAAATTTGCGTAATGACTAGGACCGCTACCATGCCTAACAGAGGCCGCTTCATAGCCTTTCAGCCCACGGTCTGTCAAGGGGCCGCGCCCTCCGAGGTGCACCACTAAGGGGCCTTTAGAAGGGTCAGAATTTAGCTTAAACCCAGACCCTCGAGCCAGTAGACGACCCTTATACTGTTCGTACAAGTATATTCGCTCATTCGGGATACCAACTGCCCGAAGCCCTTTGACGAGAGATGAGACCATGGCTGGTGACGTAGACATTCCGGGCGCCGCCAG
>PKDL01000095.1 GCA_002863065.1 Pseudomonadota bacterium | reverse complement strand
ATCGCCAGTAATGACGGGTTGTGCGGCTACGATGCCCGTTGCTATGGCTGCGGCCAGCGGACTCACCCATTGTGATGCGATAGCGTAGCTTGCCACCACAAGAGTGGTCATCATCAATACCTGGAAAAACAGGAGGCCTGTCAGTCCGAAGAGCGCGTAAAATGGAGTGGAAAACAGCGGTAAGATGTAGCTGTGTTTGGGCATCCAACGTCCGTCTCGCCCCAGTGATACATTGCTCCAACCCTGGTCCAAATCACGATTCCAGCCAAGGTCATCCTCAAGCCAACTATGCGGGTGATAATTGGTTTGGTCTATGGTGCCATCGTTCCAGATTGACTTGTTGATATTGGCATAGAACGCACCGTCTCCGTGGAGATAGGTGTGTGGCTCATATTGGCGCCACACGAGAAAGGTGAACAGTATGAGTGTCGCAAAAGCGACAATACGTATCGCGTGTCGAGGGTGCATGCAGGGCGACGCTACATCGAAATCCATCTCGGAGCGACATTCCTAGCAGATTATGGTCCAGCATCTAGGTAGAGGATCCTTCCATCGGTTTCGGGTGCCGCAGGGTGGCCGTGGATAGCTAGTCTGAAAAAGAAAAGGATTCTCGAGGTGCTCAGTGGTAGGGTCACGCGCCGATGGACACCAATCGTACCATGTCGCCGTCATCACGGCTGAAGCCTTGCATCACGGCGTTCCGCGCAGACCGGCTGCTCTTTTTATGTATGGCAGTCCTTTCGTGCGCGGTGGTGTGGCCCATCTGGTCGGTCGAGTTTCTTCCGTTGTTAGACATCCCCCAGCACCTCGCCACCATCGGGGTGATGCACCACTACGATGATGCATTATTCGATCACAGTGCGTACTTCACAGTGGACACCACTAGCACTCAATATCTGCTGTACTACATTGCCTGTGACCTGCTGGCCGACGTATTCGGTGTTGAGAATGCCAATCGATGTTTTATCTCTCTCTACGCCGTATTGTTGCCCCTCTCAGTGCTGTATTGTCTCGCTGCCTGGGGGCGGATGCGTAGCGCTGCACTGCTCGCGTATCCGCTGGTATTCAATAAGTTTCTCTTTTACGGATTTGTGAACTTCGTATTTGCCTTCCCGTTCCTATTTTTGGGTCTCGGGATGATGCGTCGGATGCTGGACCGTATGCATAGCGATCGAACGGCATCGGTGTGGCGGTATGAGGCCGGACTCGCATTGTGCGGGCTAGTGGTGTTTTTCAGTCACCTACAGGTGTTCTTGGTGTATTTCGGAGCCCTTGGACTCGTGTTGCTCTTAGATTGGCCGGGCCCTAAAGCGTACATGCGGCGTATGCTGCACCTTATCCCGTCTCTGAGCTTTTTTGGCGTTTGGCTACTCATGACGGATGGTTTGGCCGGCGGAGACGCTTGGTCTGAGACTGTCAGCAAGCGCTATGCGTCGATGCAGGATGCGGATTGGGAATCCGGTTGGAATACATTGACCCGTTTTAGTGAGCGACTACTCAGTGTGTATCGGGACGGTCCGGACGAGCTGATTACCATGGCGCTGGCTTTTGGTATCCTCGCCCTTCTGGTGATACGTGGGGCAGGAAAGGGCACAAATGGGCCCCCCCGTGACCTACGAGACTACGCTCCCGAAGTGCTCACACTCTTCGTGTTCTTGTTCTATTGCTTCGCTCCGATGAGCTACAAATGGGTTTGGCCTATCAACTGGCGATTCGCTCCGATGTTCGTCTTATTGCTCCTCCTGTGGGGCGACGGAGAGCCCCATCGCTATATACGTCATGCATTGACGATGGCGTTTGCGATACTGGCCGCTTGGAGCCTTTCAGTGCATGTGACGCATTTTGATGCATTCGACCAAGAGGCCCAGGAAATTACCCCGATTTTGGAGACATTGGAGCGCGGCAGTCGCGTATACGGCCTGATATATGACCCGAGTAGTCAAGTACTCGATGGTCCCGCTTTTTTGCACTTTGTTCAGTACCATCAGATTCGGAAGGGTGGTGTGTCGGTTTATTCCTTTGCTGAAGCACCGCAAAGTCCCATTCGATTTCGGAGTCGGCAAGATGGCGGACCACCACCAACGCCGTTGCCTTCTGAGTGGAAGGCTCATGAATTCCGCTTCAATACCGACGCAAGGTATTACAACTACTTTTTGGTGAGAGGGGGGGCTTACGTTGCTCGGAAAGCGCGGTTCCCTCGTGAAGAGGTGCGAGAAGTAGCTCACTCCGGTGCGTGGCGTTTGTATAAATACGAACGTTAGCGGTGGGATAGGCGCCGATACTTGTATACGGTGCGAATAGCCGAAACAGCGGGTACCTTAGAGCCCGTCTGTAGAGTGCGCTGGTCCGTAGTAGAGTAGGGTGCCATCTCGTAGTCCACTCGAAAATCCACCGCCGACAAGGTAGATCCCTCCCCGGTCATCGATAGCGCACGCATGGTAGTCCGGTATGACGGTGGTGCAGCCTTCCACGGGTGGTTCGCCCGGAGTAAAGAGATCCAGTGGGGCGTTGTAGTCAGTCAGCCACGACCCATCAGTCTGTTTTTGCAGGATCGCACCGAATAGCCCTGTGGCTATCCCTTGGCCTTTCGTACCCATGCAGATGCCCTGCAACGGTGGCACGCTGTCCAGTGAGATACTGGTGAGTTCACCTTGTTCGAGTATGGCCAGAGCACCGGTTTGGCTACCGCCCACCATGATCATCTTATCGCTGGTTCCCGTTACCGTGACCCAATCCGTGTCGGGGGATTCCACACGCGAGAGCGCGGTGCCGTCAAAATGGAGGATTACGCCATCTCTACCTACAATCCATACGTCATCTGCAGCGCGACCCCATACCTTGAAAAGATCGGTCTTTGGGTCGACTCCAATCGGAAAATCGATTGAGGTCCATACGCCATCCACAAGTCGTAAAATGACGCTGTCGGAATCAGGGTCGAGCGGATCGAACCCCACGGACCAGGCATCGGATTCACTGGCTGCCCATATTCCAAAGAGGGTGACATCGGTGGGTGTGTCCATTGAGGTTGCGGGGGCTAATCGATCACGTGGTACGCGCACGACGGCACCATTCTGTCCAGTGATAAAGACGGTATTCCCAACGGATGTAGTCCACCATAAATCTGTGGTTACCCCAGATGCGACACTGCTCCACCTACATCCATCGAAGTGGAGGATTTGTCCGCCTGCACCGACAACCCAGACATCGTTATGCGTGTGTGCGCTTACGCTTAGTAGTTGTCCCTCAGAACGGCATAGGTCTAGCACTTGCCAACTTGGTTCACCCGATGGGTCCGGGGCGCAGTCGGGCGGATGTATCGATGTCGCGGCGTCAGATACCGTGGATGGGCTCTCTGAACAGGCAACGAGGCACACGAGAAGGAGTGTAGCGTATGGGGTTTTCAACATGAGCCGTAGAGTACCGAACCACGCCAACAAAACACACTCCAGATCGTGTACTTGCGGGTAGACAGCTTAGGTACGCTCACGGTACACCACGATGCGTGGATCGTTACACTTTCATGCGCGCCGTGGATGCAGGAAAGGTCAATTTCCCATCAGTTGACCTTCAAGGAGTGCGTCTATCAGGGCGAACTATTGATGCGCTTGGCCTTCCGGGGGCGGATTTTCGAAGCGCGTCTCTGATCGGGACGCGATTCATACGCGTTGACTTGGTTCGAGTGAATTTTGGTAGTGCGGAACTGCGCAATGCGATGTTTCGAGAATGCGATTTGAGTCACATGTATACGCTGGACACTGAGGTAGCAGGGGCGGACTTCACCGGATGCAAGATGCACGAAGCTGATTTGCGTGGGGCGGCTAATTTACAGGCCGCGATCCTTTCCGGCTGTGACTTGATGGGTGCGCTGCTCAGCGACCAAATGCTGTCAGACAGTGATTTATTCGGCACGAATCTTACTGCTGCTGATTTGACCAATAGCGATTTGACAGGCGCTAGGCTGCGGGCAGCCCGGCTTACCGGTGTTTGCGCTCGAGGTGCCGACTTTCGTATGTGTGATCTCCGAGACGCTAACTTTCAGCTGGCGGACCTGAGAGGTGCGGACTTACGACAAATCGTTGGAGAACGTATCGATTTCCGCGACGCGGACTTGAGGGGCGCGAAAGTGCATCGTGCAAACTTATCGGGCGCCGATGTACGGGGCGCTAGATTGGACGGTGTGGACCTTACAGGTGCGCAGACGGAAGGGCTCATCACTGATGCAGGCTGACGCGCCCATTGCGCTCGTGGCAGGCATGCTGGTGAGCTACGGCAATCTATGAGCGATTTGCTGGGCGGCTGATTGAACGTCGACAAGCCCCACTAGGGCCGGTTCGAGCGACAGGCGATGTACGGTCGCAGAGGGTGAGTCCTCTGCACATTCAGGCAAACAGATGAGCGGTAAACGCGGTCGGCGCCGTTTCAAGAAGGCCACGGTTTGATCCGCTCGTTCAGCTCGCATGTTCGCCTCGGCACGCATTTTTGCGAGTATCTCGTCAGCATCAGTGGAATTTGCTTGGTCAGTCGTCGCAGGCCCTGCTGATGCAGGGGTCCGATTTACCAGAATTCCAGCGACGGAAAATCCGTTGGATTCCAGCATTTTCAATACTCGCAATGCATTTTCGGCCGCTTTTTTCGACGGTACTGTGACGACATATGCCTTCGTTTGTGGCGATCGCAGTATTCGCTGCGACTCCTCTGCCATGGCGAGGAATTTTGGTTGCAGTCGCCCTAGTCCACTCATGAGGTCAGAGAGTTGGGTTACCAGTCGCTCGCCGAAGGCACGACTCATGGTATCGATGATACGCTGACTGGCGAAGAAGAATGAGCGCCGGCGCGGCGAGTTTACGATGTTGAATAGCTGTATCAGGCGCTTGATGAACGGCCCTTCAAAGAGATCGCGTACTCGCTGTGGAGCACTTAGGGCCTCCAATGCATGGATACCGGGCGCGGTATCGATCACCAGGTGGTCTAGACCTTCTGGCAGGGTCATCGGCAGGTGCACAAGCGATGCGAGCTCATGCATCCCGCCTAATGCGTCGCCCATGAGCCGTACGATATGGTTGTCCAATAGTGGGTCGCCCACGGGTAGCCAGGAACTGAGGAGCGTATGCACTGACGTCCGAGAGTCTGGCATCCAGGTGCGTAATCTCCCATTTTGCACGTTAGGGACTGCAGTAATCTCAGTAGATTCCTCAAGTCCTAGGGCATCAGCGAGTCTTCGGGCTGGATCGAGAGAAATACAAGCAACGTTTTGCCCTCCATGGGCTGCTGCAAGTGCCAACGCGGCCGATGTTGACGTCTTTCCTACTCCACCAGTTCCTACGAGGAGTGTTGTACGTCCAACTTTCACGCTGCCATGACCTCGCCAATCTGCACATCGAACTCCATAAGAATGGTGGGATATCGTGCAAATGCCTTTTCGGCAGCCTTTGTGGCTTGAATACGGTGTACTGCCCGTGCAGCTTCTTCGGAGCCCGCGCCGGCATGCGTCCGTAGCTCGGATTCAACCGCTTCGGAGCACCGAAGTCCTTTATTGATCAGCACGGCCGAAATCGCCATTGGAGATTGGGATTCCAGGGCAGCAATGAGAGCTTTTGTCTCGGATACGACAAGCGCTTCGGGGGTCGTGACGACGAGGAGTCCAGAGCGTTCAGGATTTTTCCATGCCTCCAGCAAGTCGATAATCATTTCGCGGCCTCGTCCCGACTGAACGATCGTGAGAAATTTTTCTGGCCCTGCAAGCCAATCTATCGCATGCCCGGTTGCGGGGAGATCGGTTGTTTTGCGACGCTTTTCTCGCTGTACCTTCATCATGCGGCAGAGTTCTGCAAGTCCTGGGGTGACAGCGAGGAATCGGCGTATTGCTCGAGGTCGGAGGACAAGCCGAGCGAGTCGTCGTGAGTTGAACGCAATCGCCGCAGCATCTTCCACTGCTTCGCGAGCGGGCACCACGGTTGCTCCGCGCGGGGCGCCTCTCTCTTCCATAACGAAAAGTTGGCTACCACGGATTTCCGCAATACGCATGGCAACAGACGACTTACCAACACCTCCTTTTCCGGTGACATAGATGTCATCGGGAAGTTGCGGAAGCGCTTGCTCTAGTGTGTGGCTTTTCATCGACGACGCGATAATACCGAACCTAGGCCTCCATCGACACCCAACACTTGTCCAGTGACCCAAGACGATTCTGGACTCACAAGCCAGGCAATAGCACTGGCGACGTCTTCCGGTGTACCAATACGGCCGAGTGCATGCATGGCGGTCGAGGCTTTCAGAACCATTTCGTTTTTTGTAATGGGCTCCGCCATGGTGGAATCTACTAGACCCGGTGCGACGGCATTTATTCGTAGGTTACGACTGGCATAACTCGCTGCAGCAGCCCGAGTCAGGCCCTCGATTCCGGCCTTTGCAGCAGCTATTGCTTCATGATTCGCCATTCCAAGTCGAGCGGCGGCCGATGACACAAGCACCACGGATGCATTACTTCTTACTTTGGCCGCGGCGGCGCGTACGGTACGAAATGCTGCGGTTAGATTGAGTTCAATCGTGTCGTCCCATTCTTCATCACTGGTGCGGTGAGCAGGCTTTAGAAGTATGCTCCCAATGGCACAGACAATCCCGGTGAGACCACCGTGATCTCGATGCGCAGTCTCGATGGCAGTGGTGATACTTCCAGGAGTGCGCGCATCAAATGCGACCGTTGGGCAATCAAGTTCTTTCGACAGGCTGTCGAGTGCGTCTTGCCGGCGCCCTGCGAGAATCACGCTTTGGCCATCTGCTCGTAGACGACGAGCGAGCACCCCGCCGACGGCTCCAGTTGCTCCTAGTATCAGTGTTTGTTGCACATCATTCTCCCGTTTCTATCTAGCCTCTAGATGGCGGTGATGTGGATGTTGGTGCGTGGGCATTCCGAGTCAAATGGAGGGGCATGTCATTTGCCCATGCGGGTCGAGGGATAGCAGCGAACGCGATTGAAACCTGAGTCCGGAAGTCGCATCTACTAACACAGCGCGCAGGAGGCATGTTTGGAAGAAAAACACTGTAAGAGCTGTGGTCGCCGTTTTGCGTGGCGCCGGAAATGGGCGGCTAACTGGGAGAGTGTCAGTTACTGCAGTGCCGCGTGTCGAAAACGGCGGGTAAATCGTCTCGATAAGACACTAGAAGCGGCAATATTGACCCGTCTGCGTGCAGTGAACGCCGGCGCATCGATTTGTCCGTCTGAAGTGGCTCAAGCGGAATGTGGGGATTCCTGGCGATCTGAAATGGAAACCGTTCGTCGCGCTGCGAGACGGTTGGCGAATGCAGGGGCGATAGTAATCACGCAAAAGGGTAAAATCGTAGACCCGAGCGATGTGCGAGGCCCAATAAGAATCCGGCTTGTGAGCTAGTCGGAGCCTAGTCCAATGGCTGGCAGCTCGGACAATGGTAGATGCGTCGGCCTCCTATGAGGTGTTTCTCGATTGTGGCCCCGCACTCTCTGCACGGAAATCCACTCCGAGCGAACACATAATGTCGATACTGTCGCCGCGTCGCACCGGCGGCTTTCAGTTCCGCGACGTCCTCCGCTGCCAGTGTGACACCGCGTTGCTCATAGGCACGTCGCGTGATGTCTAGGCTCACCTGAGCCAATCGATTGCGTTCTTCATCCGACAAGTCGCATGGGCGCTTCGAGGGGTGTATCCCGGCGACGAAAAGAATTTCCGAGCGAAGATAATTCCCTGGACCCGAAAGAAAAGATTGGTCGAGATACAAGCCTGCAAGCCGTCGCCGGGTAAATCGTCGAGCGCTAAGTCGGTTTTCAACCGTTGTCAGGGTCGTAGCACTTGCCAGGAGATCCGGTCCGAGTCGGTTGAGGTACGCGTGCTCTTCCTCCTCGGTGTCGCTATGTAGAATGGTGATGTCAGATGCGCTGTATAACAGGGCTATGCGGTGGTCTGTATGGATCGCCAGTCGTAGCGAGCGATTGGTCTTGGGCAAGGCTCCGGGTTTACAGGTGCGCCACCTACCGTATAGCTGGTTGTGGGAATAGATGCGGAGCGGCGTACCGCGGAATCGCGTCACAATGGCTTTACCACGAGCATCTACGGCGTCCACGACGCGGGACTGTAACTCGGCTTCATACGGCTGTAGCCGTTCAAAGGAAAATTCTACCGCGGTAGCTACCCGGCCAACGATTGCCTTTCCGATGCGTTCGGCGGCACGTTTGATCTCTGGTCCTTCAGGCACCGTTCACAAGACTCCCGATACTGGCTAAGTCTGAGCAAAGTGCCGGTCGTGCACAACAGAGCTGCATCAGAAGCACGGGGAGGTTTCAGGGTACGACTCGCAGCATGCCCTTAGTTAGCCGTTGAAGGAATGCTTCGGCGCAGGGTATTGGTGGTCGTATCCCACGTCCACCAGACCGTGTGTTTAGGAATGCGGTCGGTAGGTGCCCAGCGAACTTGTCCTCGCACGTCACGTATTGAGACACCGAGGGACGATTGGGGGCCTTCTATCCGTTGACGATAGGCAGCTGCTCCTTTCTGTGCCGCGTCAGGCCATATCATGGGCATGTTTAGGAATACCTGGTCGGCCAACTCGGAGCTATCTAGGCCTTCATGCGTGGTGATACCAATCGTAGCGGGAGTCGTTTTCAGTACCTCATCGACGGTTTCATATGTTGTGAGCACGTACTCTGATTGCTGCCGATACCACAATGCGTTGTTGGTCCATGTCACGAGACTGAGTGCAAGCAGAAGTCCGAGGAGGCTACGGCCTATCGCCGGTCGTGCACTAAACCGGTGAACGATCAGCTGGCTTGGCCATAGGCACAGAAACGCGAGCGGAAAATGGAAAAAGTACCAGCGCTGCTCGTATCCGCCAGGTAAGGCGGCAAGGAATCGCCATGAGTCATAGAAGTTAGGAATGAAGGCCGACGCTGCCAGTGCAAATCCGATGAATGCGGTCCATGCATATCGTTTGGGTTGTCGGACTTGAAGAATCAAGAGTGCTCCAAGGCTACCGGCCCAAAACCCCCAAAAGATGGTTCTGGATGCAATAGCCGGGTGCACAGGGATCCACGGATGCAGAAATGTCGTCGTGACAGAGGTGACCAAGGAGTTAGTGAAGTGGAAGCTCCCCTCAGGTGAGTGTTCTGCTGTCTCTATGAGCCACAGCCGGAAGCCAATGTTCAAGAGTGTAAGACCAAGGAAGGGTACGGCTTCGACTATCCACGTTTTGACGTCTCGTTTATCTAACGCGCGGCCCCAGGCAACAGCACCGACTAGCAGGGGAATGCAGAGCGCGTTCTCTCGTGTGAATAATGCGAGCTGGAAGCATATGAGTGATACGAACGTCGCCTTTTGGGAGCAGAAGCTCCAAAGGGTCAACAACATGAAGAAGGTGACGGTGATGCCTTCAAACCCACTATGAAACCAAGTCAGAGCTTCCGCATGCAGTGGATGCGCGGCGTATAATAGTGCAGCCCACAATGCGGCGTCAGAGGATTTGAACCATTGGCGCGTGAGCGCAAAGACCAACCATCCACAGAGTACGTGGATAAAGAGATTGACCAATAATCTCGGCGCTGGGTCCGTTCCAAAGAATATGAATTCGAGCGCCGATCGCGCAGTGAGTAGTGGCCGCCATGTGGGTTCCGCACTCCAAAAGCGGAACCACTGGTCTGCTGTGTGCGATTCAACGACCTGTCGGCCCATATCAATAATGAACCAGTCGTCGGCGTCTAGGTAGAATGCACCTTCAAAGATACTGTGCTGCACAATGGCAGTCAGGATGAGGCCAAGCACGGCGGTTCGGCTAGGGGTCAGGAGTTGATTGGACACCGGTGGCAGACTAACTGGTTGACGAACGAACGACCACTATCGAGTACGCATTTTGCGCGGCGGTTTAGTCGTCCTGCTTTTCAAAACCGGCCGGAAGAGCCCGCGTGGACACTTCCTCCGCCAGTTGGGCAAGCAGATCTTCTACCTTGACCACGGTTG
>PKDL01000518.1 GCA_002863065.1 Pseudomonadota bacterium | reverse complement strand
TACGGGAGTCTTTATTTCAGAGTTGTCCATCGTGCACTCCATCCGGTTGGGCCGGCAGTGTAATGCGGGCAAATCTTATTCGCCAGGAGACGCTCCTAGGGGGACAAGTAGCGATTGCTTGACAGCGCCGCTACGCACCTCCACTAGACTTAATCTCAGTTCGTCTACGTTTTCTTGCACGATGAGCTCTCCATAATTTTCTTCGAACATCCACGGACTCACTTGTGATGAGCCCGTACGGGGCTGTAGTACGTTGGAAATTCGCATATTCAGGGCACTAGATGTTGCCTCGTACACCTCGCGACCTTGGTAAGTGTGGCGGTAGAGAGCACCCATATGGCGGTCTCCGCTTAGGATTATGAGCGCGCCAGGACCTGCGGATGTGAGATAGCGTAAAAGCCGCTCGCGCTCTCTTGGAAGATTATTCCAGCATTCATAGCCGTGCTCATCAGCGAGTACTTGAATGGACGACACCAGCACACGCACGTCCGCTGGTTGCTTTAGTGTGGATTGCAGCCATTGCCATTGTTTTTCGCCAAGCATCGTCTTACCTGGCGTTCTATCTGGTAGGTATCGCTCTGTACCGGGTCCAGGCCGAGGGGATGGTAATAACGGTGACCGGAAGCTTCGAGTATCGAGCATGATAAATTGAAATATCCGGTTCGATAGACTCAACCTTCGCTCGAAATAAATTCCAGCTCGCGAACGTCGTTCGTCGTCTATTGGTACACCCCAGAAGTCCAGAAACAGCCGTTCCGACTCTTTTCGTCCCCTGAAGTCGGCTCCTGCATCGTTGTCGCCATAATCATGGTCATCCCAGGTCGCAAAAATAGGTACTGCTTGCTGGAATGATTGAAACGCAGGAGATTGCTTGAGCGTTTCGTAGGCCATCTTCAGTGGTGAAAGGTCACGACCGCCATGGGTATCGCCGTATACGTTATCACCCATCAGAATGGCCAATACGGGCTTCGCTGATTTCAATGCATTCCAAGCGATTTGCTGTCTGTTTTGGTCCATGCATGAACCGAATACAATGCGTTGCTGCGCAGAACTACATCCAAGTAGGACGCTGAACAAAAGCAAAAAAAGTACTGTGCGTGACAAGGCATCTCCTAAACGTTCTTTGACTCTTTCGGGCACATTCATCGGTTTTTATCGTTGCTTCTAATGGTGAAAGTAGTGTGTACGTAGCATCGTGCTGGGCTGCTGCTGCATCCGGAGTATGTATGAAGACTATTCTCATTATCATTGCTCATGGATCGCGCAACGAAGGTTCCAATACCGAGGTTCGTGAGTTATGCGGTCGGCTCGCAGAGGTAGCAGCCACTGACCATGTAATGCCCGCGTTTCTCGAACTCGCCGAACCTTCATTGTCTGCAACTGTCGATGGTGCGGTCAATGCGGGGGCTGAGCGCATTCTTGTTCTGCCATACTTCTTAAATTCAGGACGCCATGTCACGCGGGACGTCCCAGCTCTGGTGAGCACCGCTCGGTTGGAGCATCCCGGAACCTCCATTGACTTGCTACCGCACATTGGCGGGACGGACGTATTCTTTAGTGCGATGGAGTCCATCGTGCGGCGTCAGGGCCGACAGGAAGATTAGGCATTACTGGATGGTGGGTGGTGGGCCAGTAGATGACGGATCCGGCGGCCAGGTCCAATCCACTCCCGGTAAGCCACCGTATGAGGTAGTCGGATACGGACGGTCTGATATGCCTCATTGCAGGCGTCCGGATGTGCCTCGACTACCCCTCTTGCTCCGCTAAGAAATGTACTAAAAGCTCGCGCCACGGACGGCGCCCAAGTCCGGTCGATTGGTATCCAGGGACGCAGCTTGCGTACACTGCTGGTCCATTTTCGTTGGGCACCCACGAGATGAATGGCCATTCTATCTGGATAGCCAGCGACAAATAGCTCGCAGTTTTCACGTCTATCGTCTAGCAGGATACGAGCTGCCTCTACTTGCGGTCTTCCTGAAGCTGCGGGGATACCCGGGATTTTCGAACTGACACGAACAGTCTTACCGTCCCTCAAAATTTCAGGGTGTTCGATCAGTCCGTTGAGAAATGAGACCCGTGTACAGCAGTGCAGGGCGGCTTCAGCGCGTTGATTTGGTGTCCCAAGACAAAGGGCGCGGGCGAGTTCCGGTATTTGGTCGCAGACACGGTCAACGCGATATCCATAACCTGCGGTCCAAACACGCACTGGGATATCTTCGGAACCCTCTACGATCCCCGCCAGCAGTGCTGTCATGTGGCGCCGGACGTGAATCCATTCTACGTGCGCGAATGCAAAAAGTGGTTGCCCCAAAATACTTGTCGACCAGTCCCATACCGTCTCATCAAGATCGGTGACTACATCGCAGGATTTTAGACCTTGCTCAGCGAGTCGACGTCCTGTTGCTCGCATCGTATCAACCAACGGTACATTCATAGTGTGCAGGTCCTGTTTAATATCGATGGTGAATAAAGACTGCGAAAGGCGTGGGTTCCGTGAATACTCTGAGTCCTATGAACGAGCCGCTTCCACACATCATTGAGTGGTTTCGCCCGGATCGCCGACGCGAAATACTCCGTGTATTTTCGATCGCATGTGGTGTGCTTGCAACGGGAGCTCTGCTGGTTGGCTTGGCAAACACCGGCATTATTGACCTTGATGATTTTGGACGACAAGCCATCGCTATTATTGGCGCTGTTACTACGCTTAGCGGTCCCTTGATCGCCGTTATCGGTCTTCCTATGGTCATTGGTGGAGATGATTATCTAGCTCTCAGTCTGAATGGTGTCGTCGTAGTACGGAAAAAGGAGCAGCGCGCCATCACATGGCAGGAACTCGCCGCCGCCTCTGTTGACGACAACGTGTTGTGTCTTGAACTGGAGACCGGGGAAATCGTGCGTGTACCTGAACGCTTCTCCGGTATTGAATTGGATGAGCTCGCACAACGCATCAACCGAACTCAGCAGCGGGCTATTATGGGGCTGATATCGCCTCGGGCCTGACCTTACATGTATCGCATGTCCACACGACAGCGGTGCAGAACACCGACCAGATGTATTTTCAGCGGTCCCAGACTGTTCAAGAGCGTCATCCGTCCGCGGCGTATAGATGATGGAGTTATGGTAGCGACCCCGTTGCCAACGGTACGCCGGACCAAATGTAATGTGCTGTCCGTTTGTTCTACCGGACGGTGTGGAGCGGTAGAGCGGTTGGGTATGCCTACCCCGTACTGTGCGTTCGCAAGGTATCCAAGACTTCATCCGCATGGGCTTTTACGCTCACCTTCGGCCAGACGTGGAGAATATCGCCCTCTGGCCCAACCAGGAATGTAGCTCTCGCTATTCCCATGTACTCCTTCCCGTACATCTTTTTCTTTACCCAGGTTCCATACTGCTCGCAGATATCTGAATCCGCGTCAGATACCAGCGGGAAGTTCAACTCTTGTTTTTTTACGAAGTTATCGTGTCGGCGGACACTGTCTTTCGATACACCTACCACGACGGCGTTCAGCGCCGTGTATTCAGCGTTTGCGTCGCGGAAATTACAGGCTTCTACCGTACACCCGGGTGTCGAGTCTTTCGGATAGAAGTACAGAACGACGAATTTTCCGCGTTGCTCGGAGAGTGTGAACTCGCCGCCGCCATTGGTGGGGGCACTGAAATCGGGTGCTGGTATTCCTGCCTCAAGCATGTTTTCTCCTTCGGAACCGTGTCCGTCAGCGGGATGCTATGAGTGTCAGAATCGGTGCGTTGTTTCAGCGAAATCTTATGGTTGGACAGTGGCACCAGAGCGGTAATCTGTTGTCTAGCTTGACAGGCGGAGGACCGCACGCTATCCGGTCCGGCCACAAACAAAACTTGGAGAAAACAAGCTTTGTTGGATGACTCCATATTTCGGATTGGCGCTTAGTCTGTGCGGCGGAAGAGTCATTTGAGTCAGAGAGGCAACGCGAGCAACGGAACGAACTGTAAGTCGACGTCCACCGGACCTATCGACTGCGTTTGGGAGAAATACAGTGGCAAAAAAGAATTTCGTATTCACATCGGAGTCGGTCTCTGAAGGGCACCCCGACAAAGTCTCGGACCAGATTAGCGATGCCATACTCGATGCTTGTTTAGCGCAAGACTCAAAGAGCCGGGTAGCTTGCGAAACGCTTACAACAACTGGACTTGTCATGGTCGCTGGTGAGATTACCACGAATGGGTATGTTGACATGGCAGGCGTTGCTCGTCGCGTGGTGAAGGAAATTGGATACACCGACCCCGATTTAGGTTTTGAAGCAGAAACGGCAGCGGTGTTGGTAACTATCGATCGACAGTCCGATGATATCGCCCAGGGTGTCAATGAAGGAGATGGACTTCATGAAGAGCAGGGCGCTGGTGACCAAGGACTAATGTTCGGCTATGCTTGCGACCAGACGGCAGAGCTGATGCCCATGCCCATTCAGCTCAGCCATCGGTTGGTACAGCGCCTAGCCGAGGTGCGCCGGGGCGGTGTTGTAGACTGGCTGCGTCCAGACTCGAAGAGCCAGGTCACAGTCCGTTATGAGAATGGAAAACCGTGCCACATCGATACTGTGGTCGTTTCTACACAACATGCGCCAACGGTCTCACTCGAGGACATCCGTACGGTCGTCACGCAGCACGTCCTGCGGCCAGTGTTACCGGAAGGCTTATTTACTGACAAGACGGTTATCCATGTGAACCCGACCGGGCGTTTTGTAACTGGCGGTCCGAAAGGTGATTGTGGTCTGACCGGTCGAAAAATCATCGTTGACACATACGGTGGCTGGGGGCGGCACGGCGGCGGTGCGTTTAGCGGTAAGGACCCGTCTAAGGTAGACCGATCTGCCGCGTATTTCAGTCGATATGTAGCCAAAAATGTGGTTGCCGCAGGCCTTGCTTCCGAATGTGAAGTACAAGTGGCCTATGCAATCGGCGTAGCACGGCCCATGAACGTGTACGTCAATACTTTCGGGACGGGGCGCCTGGAGGACGAGCGGATTGCCTCAATCATCTCAGACCAGTTCGATTTTCGACCGCAGGCGATTATCCAGACGCTCGATTTGTTACGACCTATCTACCGCCAAACCGCTGCCTACGGGCACTTTGGGCGTGAAGGATTCAGTTGGGAGCGCACTGACCGAGTGGAAGACCTTCGAAAAGTGGCGGGTCTCTGAAGCTACTTTATCCGCAAAGTCTTTTCATGGTTGGGCATTTCTGCCTTGACAGGTGAAGACGGTTCTTCTAGAAACCGGCGTCCCCGGTAGTGATGTTGTCACTCCGCAGGGATAAGCATTTGCACTGCACTGGAAATCCATGCAGGGCAGATCGCGGCATGGCTGAAGTGGATTTGGCGTGCCAAGAAAATGATGACGAGGGCTTCAGTGTCACCGGCCGCAGTAGACATGCCGGACGACCGACTAGAAGTCCGAGATGACAGAGGCCTCAAGACTCTGAGACGGCGGTTAGCCCGATGAAGACGGTCAGCGTAACAGCAGAACAGGCAGATCGACGATGGTACGTCGTGGATATGGAGGGGCAAACCCTCGGGCGTGCAGCCTCGCGCATCGCGAAAATATTGCGAGGGAAGCACAAAGCCACGTTTACTCCACACGAGGACACCGGCGACTTCGTGATCATCATCAACGCTGAGAAATTTGTTCTCACTGGCCGAAAAATGGAACAGAAGCGCTACTATAAGCACACTGGAACCATTGGTAACATGAAGGAGACTACCGTGCCTCGTTTGCTCGCAAGCAAGCCGAATGAGGTCGTACGAAAGGCGGTCGCCGGAATGATGCCCAAGAATCGTCTCGGTCGCCGGATGCTCAAGAAACTTAAAGTATACGCAGGACCCGAACACCCGCATACAGCTCAGCAGCCGCAGCCGCTCGACCTGAGCGCGATCTAGGAGAGTCGAATGGAATCGAAACGTTGGGAGGCCACTGGCCGCCGTAAAACCTCTTCTGCCCGCGTACGTCTTGTGACTGGCTCGGGTCGGTTTTTTGTGAACGGTCGTGAAGACGCCGAGTTTTTCCGGCGGGCTTCTCTACAAATGATAGTACGTCGGCCCTTCGAGATAACCGATACGAGCGGTCAGTTCGACGTCCACGCGAATGTGAAGGGTGGAGGCCTTACCGGCGCTGCTGGCGCTATCAAGCACGGATTGAGCCGCGCTTTGTGTGAGTACGACCCTGAATTGCGTGGTGCACTAAAGCGCGCCGGCTTCCTAACCCGGGACAGCCGAATGAAAGAACGGAAGAAGCCTGGCCTCAAAGGCGCTCGCGCACGCTTCCAATTCTCCAAGCGCTAGACACCGACCGTATCCCGACCCTTCATATCTACACAGCCTTCTATTCGTCGGAGAGACCGCTATCCACGTAGCGGTCCTCTGCGAAACTATCGTCCGCATCGGGCTTTCCGGGTACGCACGGTCTGTAGCCTCGAGATTCGATGTGTTCTTCAGCTGCCCATCCCTTTTTCATCCGCTCGGCCGGATTATCATGGTTCATGTGAACGCGTATTGTGAACACGGTCCCGCTTACGAAGTATTTTCTCGCTGCGTAATAGCGGGGATGGGCCTGAGTATTCGGTGAAACTGTACCAATAGCGACACTTCACGCACCGAAGAGTAACGAAGTAGATCTCAATTTGTGCACCAAATACAAGATCATACGCAGTATTGGTGCCAAGTATTCGTGACTTCCGGCGTCTGACCGTTGCGTCAGGATGCGGCAGCGCTATCATTAGGTCACTATGGCCAACGAGCATGAAACAACGCGTGGTACCGCCGTCATCGAACGTGAGAAGACTGAGCGGCCCCGTCTATACAAAGTCCTGTTCCACAATGATGACTACACGTCTATGGAGTTTGTCATTGACGTGCTCATGCGATTCTTTCGGCATGACACGACCTCAGCCACCCGCATAATGTTGCACATACACCATACCGGCATGGGGATCGCCGGGTGCTACACCAAGGATATTGCGGAAACAAAACAAGCCCAGGTACTCGACTATGCGAGAGCGAATGACTACCCGCTTAGAGTAACTACGGAGCCCGAATAGTCATGATAAGTCCCGAGCTTCAAGTAGCGATCGATCTAGCCCAGCATGAAGCATACAATCGCAGGCACGCCATCGTGACCCTCGAGCACTTGCTGTATGCACTTCTTCACGATCCAGAGACCTCTGACGTCTTGCAAAACAGTGGCGCTGATATAGCGGCGCTAAAAACTGAGCTAGACGCGTATCTCGACCAGAACATGGAAGAGACACCTGAAGACGAGTTCATGGAAATCACGGCCTCACTCGGGTTCCAGCGCGCATTGAGGAGAGCAGTGCTGCATGTTCAGGGTTCTCGCATGGACGCAGTGAAAGGATTCAATGTCCTAGTGGCGATTTTTGCGGAGTCCGACAGCTTTGCAAAGTACTTCCTGGAAAGAAACGATGTCAGTCGGCTTGATATCGTGCAGTACGTGAGCCATGGGGTGTCCAAGTTAGGTGAAGGGGACGGTACACACGGCTTTGAATCGATTCCAGAAAACCGCAATCTGCCCGAAACGACGGCGGGGCAGGAGGCCACCAGTGGGCAGAAACAAGACCCGCTGCGAGCGTTCTGTACTAACCTCAATGAAGAGGCTGACGCAGGGCGGATAGACCCATTGATCGGTCGGGAAAAAGAGGTTCATCGACTCGTCCAAGTGCTCAGCCGGCGACGAAAGAATAATCCCGTGTTGGTAGGCGATTCCGGTGTGGGGAAAACTGCGATTGTCGAGGGGCTTGCTCGTAAAGTAGTTGAAGAGGACGTACCTGAGCCTATGCTCGGCGTTACGATTTGGAGCCTCGATATGGGCTCGATGCTCGCAGGCACCAAGTATCGCGGTGATTTTGAAGAGCGCATGAAGGCGGTGGTCAAGGCACTACAGAATGAAGATAACGCTGTCCTTTTCATCGATGAAATCCATACTATGGTGGGAGCTGGTGCTACTGAGGGAGGCACCATGGATGCGTCGAACCTCCTAAAGCCAGCACTATCGAGTGGGCGACTACGATGCATTGGCTCCACCACATACAAGGAGTTCCGTAATCATTTTGAAAAAGATCGAGCGCTTGCCCGGCGCTTTCAGCAAATCGAGGTCGTCGAACCTTCCGTAGAAGATACTGTGAAAATCCTTCAAGGGCTGAAACCACGATACGAGGATTTCCACTCGGTGGTTTACACGAATAACGCGATTGAAGCCGCTGCCCACCTGTCAGCGAAGCATTTACGAGACCAGAAGCTACCGGACAAAGCGATTGATCTAGTCGATGAGGCTGGCGCGGCGAATCGTATGAAGTCCGGAGAGGACAGGAAAGAGGAGCTCGACAAGGCCGAGATAGAAGTTGTGCTAGCTACGATGGCACGCATACCACCAAAACAAGTTGAAAAAGACGACAGAGAAGCATTACGGACGATCGAGGCGGACCTTAAGCGAGTAATCTTCGGGCAAGACCAGGCGGTCACAGAACTGGCAGCAGCTATCAAGCTGGCACGTGCTGGGATTGGCACGGAAGAGAAGCCAGTCGGCTCATTCATGTTCACAGGTCCTACGGGTGTCGGTAAGACAGAGCTTGCTCGACAGCTTGCTTTTCATTTAGGTATCGAATTAATTCGCTTTGATATGTCCGAATACATGGAACGGCATACCGTAAGTCGACTTATTGGCGCACCACCGGGATATGTCGGCTTTGACCAGGGTGGTTTATTGACGGAAGCGGTCAATAAGACGCCTCATTGTGTTTTGCTACTCGATGAAATCGAGAAGGCGCATCCGGACGTGTTCAACATCCTGTTACAGGTCATGGACCATGGCACGCTGACCGATAACAACGGGCGTAGCGCCGACTTCCGTAATGTACTGCTCATTATGACCAGCAATGTGGGCGCACGCGATGTTGCCAAAGGTGGAATTGGTTTTGGTCGAAGCGCTGGCTCGGGGGATGATACCGCGGCATATAAACGTGCATTCAGTCCTGAGTTCAGAAACCGTATCGATGCAAAAATAAGTTTCGCGCCGCTTTCGATGCCCATTATGGAGCGTATCGTAGACAAATTCATCGATGAGTTGGTCGAGCAACTGCGTAAAAAGCAGGTCGAGCCGACGGTCACGGAAGCAGCAAAAGCATATCTGGCGAATGAAGGATTTGATCCGGCGATGGGGGCAAGACCACTAGCCCGGGTCATACGGAACGAAATCAAACGACTACTCGGAGACGAATTATTGTTTGGGCGTTTGCGAGATGGCGGTCAAGTGGTGGTTGACGCTGAAGACGGTGAGTTGGTGCTAAAGTATCCTGAAAAGTAGTAAACGCGCCCCTTGGACCATCGCGGTCGGCTCGGCTTGGTGTAAGACGAAGAAATTGGATTAGCGATAGACATGCATCCGGGTACGGATGCGAGGCTCGCGTAACGTCAGTTGAATATGCTTACGGCGCATGTGTAGGGCCGTATCCTTGTGGTCGAGGATAACTGAGTGAGACGGGACCTAGTCGTGCTACTAGTAGAGCAGGTAGGACATCAGGTGTGTCCCGTGGGCCGTTCCTCTGAAGCATATGAAGCCACTGCTCAGCAACAGTGTGAACTAGCGATTATCGATATCGCGTTACCGGATCTAGGTGGATTCGAAGGGGCCGCGAACCTAGACGGAGCCGCCCTACTCGTTAGCGGTGGTCCTGCATCATATCGTGTCTGGGCCGCTGAGTTTCCATCTGAGTGGCAGTGTATGCTAAGCCCTATCGGATTCCAGAGTTTCTACGGATGGCAGCGCTCATGCTGGAAACGCCGATTACTCGTCAAATGGAATCGGTGTTTTTGAGGCGGTTTTTTGGTGGTACGGCCCAGGGTGTCTCTACTACCTGTCATGCTGACCCCGTAATGTGCACACAATATGTTGGGTATCAGGTACTTATAGCTGAATTCCTCTTTACACTTTGACCTCTATTGTGCGTCTAAAAAAAGC
>PKDL01000126.1 GCA_002863065.1 Pseudomonadota bacterium | reverse complement strand
AGGAAAACCACATCAGCAGCAGTACTCTCTGCCTGCTTGACCGCATCAAAGAGCACCGATGAGGGATCTTGGCTGTCTTCGCCCTGCACGATATCCGCCCCGACACGCTTTGCCCATACTTCCAGCTGATCAACAGCAGCCGCGCGAAACGTATCTCCCGCACCAATGAGGACTCTTCGATCTTCAGCTATACATTTGTGGGCTAGTTTTCCGATCGTTGTGGTCTTGCCAGCACCGTTCACGCCGACCACCAGAACAACATGTGGGCTTCCCTTTCCAATGTCTTGCAGAGAGTTCGTTTTACCGGACTTTTCGAAAATCGCCCGCGCTTCATCTCGCAGATACGACCAGGCCTTGTCTGGTTCTGAGATGTCTTTAGACCTTAACCCAGTGGATAGTCCGTCTAGCAGTTTTTGGGACGTCCGCACCCCGATATCTGCTGTAAACATCACTGATTCCAGTTCATCGAGAAGGGTATCATCGAGCTGTTTTCCACCGAATAACTTGCTCAGGCGACCCACAAAACCGTCTTTACGAGTTTTGGATAGCCCTTCATGGAGGGACTTCCCTTCAGGAAGCAGAAGCCCCGACGCGTCTTTTGACTGAGCTGAGGCAGTGGTATCGGCTGATCCCGATTGCTCATCGGATGGAGTCCCTTGCTTTTTTTCGTTGTCGGACCCAGTTTTTTTGCGTTCTCGCTTTTCCTCAGACTTCGATTTGGCTTTTTCTTTCTTCGACTTGCCGCCAGCTACCGCCTCTTCTCGTCGTTTTTTTCTTTCCGACCGTTTCCGCTCACGAACGGTCTCGCTCTCAGGGCCTTGAGCGCCGCCTTGTAACCTCCGCTTACTCGCGTTGCTGAACGTTCGTATCGCGAAGACTACGAGGACAAGCCCGAGACCTAGTAGGACCCAGCCACCTGTATCGCTAGACTGCACATCTCGATTGGCTTGTAGCAAGACGGTCTGACTGAGTGGTGGTATTGACGCGAAATAAAAACCGATAGAAGTCAACTGATTGGGCTCCAGTTTTAGGGCGCGAAAAGGTAACAATGGTACAACCTGCCGTCAACGGCTGGCTTGTCCTTCATGTGCCTGCTAAACCTTAGTTACCTGCTGCCAGTCACGAATCATCCATAGAGGGATTCGCAGCTAGCGCTGTACACGAGTTATAGCACGTGAGGAAGTGAGTATATCTAGCGCACAACCGACGGCGAGTTCGCCAGCGACCAAGACAATACAACATGCAGCAAGGTGGGGTACGCCGGGTTGTACGCCCATGCTCGTATTCGTCGTCAGCATAATCGTAATTATCCCGCACCGAGCAACCTCTAAACCGATCCAGGTACGTGCAAAAACCGCCCTAAAAGCGTCGGTAACCCAAGACGAAAGCTACATCCTTATTACGGCGGACTTGGTTGATGATGCCGGTACACCTGTAAAGGACGCCCCCGTCAGGGTTGAGTTATCTTCTAAGAGCCATTTGGCAGGCATCACTGGCCAGGATGGTAAGGTGACATGGTCATTAGATGCATCGGCGCTCAGTGACGGACACCTTGAGACGCACACTATCCGGGTGCATATGGCATACGAGGGGTCTGAGGCGTTGAGTGGAACCACCGCCGAGTACACGTATGCGCTCCATAAAGACGATATCCAGCTGAATGCAGCGGTCTCACCATCTCGCCTGGTTGATGGCATGCATGCAGAGATACTCCTATCCGCTCGCAAAGGTGGCACGCCACTGGCTAACGTACCACTGCATGTGTCGGTGGCTGACTATAACGCTGTGGTTAGAACCGGTGGTGACGGTCGGGCCCAAGTGCGTAGTTTGCCGATTCTTGAGCCGGGGAGTTATACCGTTGAAATCCTCTTCAAGGGCAGCCTGGGTCTGCGACGGAAAGTTGTGACACGGCCGTTGGTGGTAGCCGTTCAACCGAGTTTTGACAATCTCGACCTCAAAAGTGGAGACGACGTTCCCCGTTTGTACGTCGCTGGTCAAATCATGGACGGAAAAAGACGACCGCTCTCTGGTGTGCTGCGCCTTACTTCTAATGAGAAGATTGTGGATCAGTATGAGGTTCTAGAGGGCACACTGGATGGTTCGTTCGATTTGGCTGAACATGCCAAGCGCTATGGAGACTACGACGGTGAGGGTCGCCTTGAATTTTTGCCCACCAAAAGTTGGGTAAGCCCGGCGGAATACGGACCATTCAATCTTCGGGTGCCTGCACCATCACGACCGTCCGTACTTTGGTACGGGCTCATGATGATGATTTTCGTCCTGCTAACCTTGCGGCCGGTATTTTCGAGGGTTCGTCGAGGGGGATACTTGCGAACCCGTGGTAATGCAGAGCCCGTTATGATGCAGCCGCCTGTACATCCGACCAGAGAGCTAGCGCCTACCATGGAGCTAAACTCATCAAATATGGTGCGGCTGGTGTGCGTCAGTGCTTTGGTTCCATCGTCCAAGGTCAAGTGTGCCATCACGCTGACTTATCTCGATGGGTCTTCTGATGTGACACAGACAGATGCCGATGGCTGGCTTGTCGTTGCGCCCACCCAGCCCGTTGTCTCGGTACAGGCAGCGGCGCCTGGGTTCATACCCCAAAGGGTGTCGCTTCCGTCGCGTGGACTTTCCGACTGCACCTTATATTTGGTGCCTCATCGTGCAGAGATTCGGGCTGTTTTCGAACAGGCAATATCTAAAGTCGCACCATCATGGCGGTTTGGCACAGACAGTGTATCTGACCTTATTTCGGATGTGCCAGCAGCTTCAATTGGGGGAGCAATAGACTCACTTAGTCGGCGGTTCGAACAGTTGTACTACAATGGTGACCATAACGTAGACATTGGCGACATTGAGGAGTTTAGGAACGCCATGCACAAGGCAACGGAGGACGCCAAGGCATGAGCGCATTGCTGCTGGCGGTTTCGCTGGTACTTCCTGCATCGGCCGACTTGGACACTGACAGTGTCGCCTGGGATGGTGCCTCGTACATGGCCACAACGGCCACCGAAGCGCATGTTCGCATCAGCATTCATACCGAACTGGATTGGACCGTAGTTGGTAAAGATCGTGTCCTTTTCGTCCTGAACCCATCGGATGACTCGGGTACCGATAGCCTACTGCGGTTTTTGGAGCATGGAGGCCACGCGGTAATTATATTTGACCAGGCCTACGGAGCCCCGCGTTTGCTTAAAGCGCTGGGTCTTGAACCAGTGAAGTCGGCTCTTGGCCATGACACATACTACGAACAGCATCCGGCGTTTCCGGTGATACGTCCCACTGATATTGAGCGGGAGACTTTTCTTTGGTTCAACGTGGAGAGCATCGTTGCCAACCATCCACTGGTGTTATCTATCGCAAACACAGCGGATAGATTGGTTGCCCCACTGATCACCTTTCGGGAGTCTACACAGATACTCGCGGCGGAAGTGGCGGTCGGACGAGGCAAGGCGCTTGTGATAGGGGATAGCAGCGTTGTCATAAACGACATGCAAAAGCATCTGTATGGTGACAAGCAGTTCCTAGCCAATCTGTTTCGTTATTACTGTGACTCGAGTAATGACTGTATAGTCGACGTCGTCGTCCCTTCAGCCACGCATATCGGGACCTGGAGGCCAACTATCCCATCTGGGTTGTTTGGCATCCAATACCTTCTAGACCGGGGTATCGATTCGTTAGAAGCCGGGATTACTGGTTTGCTGCGATGGTGTACTACGCCTGAGGGGCTCATTTTTCTACTTGCGACGATGGCCATGGTGCTAGCAGGACTATATCTCTTTCTTCCATGGCACAGCCAGCGTGCGCTACCTCAATGGCTTATCCAACTGGCGCCACAGCTTCAAATGACCGACTTCTGGGTCGCTGCGCTCTCACGCCGTCGGCACGGTGCCAGTTTCTTTCGGCCGGTATGTGTGCTTCTCGCAGATATAGAAGATGCCCTGAGTCGCAAATCACCGGATAAGCCGCTCCATGCCTTAGACGACAATGAGCGAGTGTCGCTGGCGCAACGACTGGCGGCAGAAGATGATGGGCCACCGATTGGCGCGTCATTGCGGTGCTTGGAGGCTTTACATAAGGTACGTAAGGCTGAGTTAGCAGAGATAGCGCCTTTTATCGGCCTACAGGAGTTCGAAGAGCTGTGGAAAAACGCACACATCGTCCTAAAGAGCCAGCGTTAGAAGCACTTGAGCCGGTAGCGCAAGAAGCCACTGCTCTATTAGCGGCTGCGAAAACTGAAATACGTCGCGCATATATTGGCGAATCGCTCACGATTGAATTGTTGCTTGCTGCGTTACTCGCTCGTGGTCATGTACTACTGGAAGGGGTGCCTGGGATCGCTAAGACCACACTCGTGAAAACGTTCGCTAGTATCTTGGGATGTGACTTTTCCAGAGTGCAATTTACTCCGGATCTATTGCCCGCCGATATCACCGGGGCAATGATACCGAATTTGTCGACGAATGAATTTGTACTGCGTCGTGGACCACTGTTCTCAAACATCATTTTGGTAGATGAAATCAATCGGGCGCCCGCAAAAACGCAGTCTGCGTTGCTAGAATCGATGCAAGAAGCGCAGGTGACCATTGAAGGAGTCACAGAAGAACTGCCACCACCATTCATGGTCCTCGCCACACAAAACCCCGTTGAGCAGGAGGGTGTGTACATCCTGCCCGAGGCACAGTTAGACAGGTTTTTGTTTAAAATTCGTATGGGATACCCTTCGGATGAGTCCGAAAGGGCGTTTCTCAAGCTATACAACCACGCCATCCCCAATCTCCAAGGAATCATAGGCCGCGCGACCCTATTAAGGCTCTGCGATGGTGCCGACACTGTGTACATCGACGACGAACTGATCGACTACATCGTGCGTTTGTCGAAGGCGACTCGGCATCACAGTGCGGTACGACTGGGCGCCTCACCCCGTGCGAGCTTATGGCTCCTGAAAGCCGCTAAAGCGTACGGGTTGCTATCTGGGCGGACCTTTGTGACGCCCGACGATATTCGTACCGTGGCACCTTTCGTGTTAGAGCACCGCATCATTCTTACCCCGGAGGCGGAGTTAGATGGCGTACAGGTTCAGGATATATTGAACGAAAGCGTACAAAACACGGTGTTCACTAGTCAGTGAGCGTGGCTAAACCCAACCGTGGCAAGCACCATAAAACGAGTCCGAGCCGTCCGACCATTGTGCTCAGTCCTGCCGGCCGATACCTGACTGCCGCAAGCGTCGTTGTCCTGTTCGTAGGGGGGGGACTGGATATCCCACTGCTGTTTTTGTGGGGAACGGTACTGTCGGGCATGGTTCTTACCGCGTGGCCGTTGACATATTCGGTGTCCGCTGAGGTCAGGCGTGGCGGTATCACGGTTCGTGTAGGTACGTTGCTGGCACGCAGCGGAATGATCACCAAGGGTGCCCGCGTACACGCTTCACTCAATATTCGTAACCGCACCGCAAGACGTTGGGCCTACACGCGGCTCAGGCTGTTTAACTCGTCGTCACTCACATGCGAACAGCCCGAGCAATGCGTCGACTTGCCGAACAACCAAGAGATTTCCCATACATTTGTGCTGTCGGCTGCACGTGTGGGACCAGCCGCAATTTACGGTGTAGAAGCAGTCATTTCAGGTCCAATGTCGTTATTTCAGATACATCTATATATTCCGTCGCAGGCTTCGGTTGCGGTCCTTCCTGCTCCATATTCACGTGATAGGTATGGGTCGCACAAGAGGTCACTGATGGCCACCCATCGACCTAGTAGTACGGGCACGTCAAAACGTACGGGGTCAGGCTACGACTTGCGTGAGCTTCGTGAGTATCAATCTGGTGATGCAGTGAATCATATCGCCTGGAAAGCGAGCGCTAGACGTGGAAAGTTGATCAGTCGTGTGTTTGAAGCTGAAACTACCTCATCAACGTACATACTCATTGATAGCAGCCCCACCATGCGTGCGGGCGCAGTAGGAAAGGCACCATTAGATGATGCGGTCAATCTGGCGGCCTACCTAGCCCAACGGTGCTTGATAGTGAAAGGCAAAGTTGGCCTTTGCTCTTTCGACCACGCCGTGTTGGGGTTTACTCGGGCTACGCAAGGTTCGTTGGCGCGACTACATATTCGAGCGCATCTCTTTGAACTCAACGCAGTGGTACATGAGGGCTTCACGAATACGTCAAAGGGCAAGTTATACGACGTCGTCGGTAGTTATCTCTTATCGCAGGAGGGTCTCGATTACCGGTTGCCAGCACAGTTTCGCCCTGAAGTTGCCCAAGACCCATGGGATGAGACGGCCATTCAGCAGCATATTCGCCCTCGAGTGCTCTCCCAACACCATAAGCTTCGTACAGCAACTCGTGTGTTTGGTGCCCCAGACAACGATCCTAGCCTCGCTGCATTGCGAAGTTTCTGTCGCTTACAAAATATATCAGTACCTTACCGAGTAGCGATTGCCTCATCATCGGGTCTCCAGGGGCTTAACGATGCGATCAAACGCTGCAGCCGTGACCGTACGACCAGGCATACGTTTATTCTCATAAGCGACTTGGCATCGGTGCGTGACGCGGATGAATTCTCTCCCTGCTTACGCTTGATAACCCAACACAGGCATCGCCTGGTAACCTTGCCAGTTACTGGTGGTTTCGTGGCTGAGAGCAAACGACGCTCATCGCTAGAGCAGCGGCTCGCCGTACTCTTTGAACGAGAACGGAGTCAGCGACAGCAGGCACTCTTGCGCAGCTTGCGAGGCCGCGGAGTTCAGACGGATCTGGCCTCCGCTCTCGCACCGTACTGACCCGCGGTGAGGCTACAATTTATCGATTCAATGGGTCCATCTCGTAGGTAATCCACTGACCGGTACGTGTGAACAGCCAGATATCACCATCCGAAGAACCGACACCTCCCACAAAGCTTAGAGTAGCTTGCGGGGGGACTTTCCGTTCAGCGGGCCAGATCGTTGGGGGTTGTTCGGTAACAAACTCGGGGGACTCGATAGTGGGGACCGTCCATGCTCCATCTTCGAATCTTCGATACAAGCCTTTGTCACCAAGCGCTGTCAAGCCAGGTTCAGTCGCAAACACATGCAGGAAAGCGGTTGCTTGCCATTTGGCATCTTGACGGGCCCATACACCTTGAGCGTCCCGATAAACTACTTTCCCAGAATCACCTACGGCCCAGGCTTCGCCCGAGTCGGACACATAAATATCTCGGCCTCTGAATCCTTGGTTTGCTGCCGGAGTCCCTGCGGGGTCTTCAGGAATACTTTCTTGCTCCCACTCACTCCCATTCCACGCTAAGAGCAACTGGTCACCAGTGGCGTATATCTGCTCACTTACACCCGAAATGGCTTCGATGACCGCACTAGTTGCGACCGATTGGTCCGACCATCCCAGAGTATTCCGTCGGTAGATCGAACCGGCGACTCCAACCACAATGAAGTCATTCTCACCTTGCACATGCACGTCCCGTAGTCCGGGGGATTGTTCAACCAGATCTTCATTCGACCATGCTGACCCTATTCGTCGCCAGACTCTACCCTGATCACCCACCGCTACAATGTCTTGAATTGTTGTTCCATGGCAGCCAGCGATAGCCACATCGACTCCAGTGTCGATATTGTTCCACTCGCTACCAGTGAAGAACCTAACCAGACCGCTCGCTCCGCATACCAGTGGGTTGCCATCCGAAGTTGAGGTCGCTTTTTCCAGTGCTAGTCCACCGCTTATCGAGGCCGTGCGAAGACTCCACACTCGCTGCTGCTCGGAGGCTGCGTCGGTGTCAATCACCGGGATATCTTGCCCGATGATACTGACCCCATCCGAACGCTGCTCCGTATCCATGGGCTCCAGGCACCCATCGCAGTCGGCATCGCCTGCGAAACCACCTCCATCTATGACCGTAAAGACATCGTTGGATATGGGCAACGTACTGGTGTCGCATGCAACAGCAGAAAGGATTATGAGGATGGCAAAGCGTTGCATAATGGCCTTAAAGGTATCGTTCAGGTCTGGCTCTGAGCGATCGTGCTCAGAGCTTGCAGTGTATCCGGATATCTAAGCGTAATTCCCAGCGATTGCAAACGCGTCGGCTTGCACCGCTTGCTCTCACTGTAGAACATCCTCAGATTGGGGTCATCCGGCATGGGACCCGGAGCCGGTAACGTGGTCTTTGTCAGTTCAGCCGCACGACGAGCTAGGTCGATCCAAGCCACAGGGCGTCCGGAAGCCGCCAAATATACCGTTCCCGGTTCTCCAACCTCTGTCGCCGCGATAAGGATTTGTGCTAGGTCGTGAACGTGGATCATATTTACGGGTCGTTGGAGATTACCCGCCACACGCAAGCGACCAGCTCGTGCTCTGTTGAGTATACTACGCTCTTTTCCATAGATGCCTGCGGCACGTACGATGCACGCATTGTTTTGAATGAAGGCTGCCTCTGCTGCCACACGTGCAACCGCCCAGGGGCTTCTCGGGTCCACGGGACTGGATTCCGACACCCATGCCCCATTTTGGGGTCCATATACGGATGTAGATGAACAGTACGCGAGCCCCGTACGGCTACCAATAGCATTCGCTACTCGCTGAGGGTCCAGGCCACTGGGAGGGAATAAAACAATGATCCGTTCAGCATCACACGGTAACGGCGCACCAGCACACCAGTCGAAGGGTACTGCTCCCAAAGTGTCAATCTTCTGTCGTACTTCTGGCTGCCGACTAGTGGCACCCACCCGCCAGCCGCGTGCATGCGCGAGTGTAATGAGCTCCTTTCCGGTAAATCCACATCCAAGAATCAGCAAATCTAGTGTCATTGCGCTTCCATCTCTCGCTATAATCCGACAGGCTATTAGCAGGTTGCCAGGGCAACTTGTCGTTGCTTACCCTGTCACCCACGGAAAGTGAAGAGACACCTGTCCGGTTAATCCGGGCGAAAGCGAAGACTGGGACCAATGAGCGAGAAGTTCTTTCCAAGCCACCTAAAAACCAAATTTCTACAGGCACTTCAAAAACGACATGCCAGCTACCTCAAGCCCGGCGAAAGATTCGATGCGGCAGCTGATGTGATGTCAGATGGGTGGTCTCTGAAAGTGACGTTTATGAATCATGATAAGAGCACCTGGCTACCGATGGAGGTAGTTCTCCTGCATAACGATAACCCAGGCATAAAGGATGGGGATGCGCGGGATGCCATCATGGATTTTGCAGACTATTACTTCGGAGAATACTTTCGAGATGGCCGCGAAGTGACGCTACCAATCGATTGGAAGCCGTTCCCATTCGGTGAGCTTACGATACGGGCCAAAGGCTGGGAACGTAATCTCAAGCTGGAGGAGGCAGCTGACTTACTCCTGAAGGGTGCGAGTCTTGAGCAAGTGAATAAGCGCCTCAACTAGGAGCCTAATCGGGCTCGCTAGCCGTGGTCGTCGCGGCGGTCATAGGGGTACGATGGTCACTATATTGGAGCTTGAATCCCGTCAAGCATCCCGCAAGCAGCCTCAATGTCTCGCCCCTTCGGCTGACGAACATTGGTTTGGATGCCCGCCTTCATTAGCTTATCCAGAAAGTAGGTAACCCGCTCATCGGCAGGCGACTTATATTCGCTCCCTGGCCAAGGATTGAACGGAATCAGATTTATTTTTGCGCGCACACCTTTGAGCAGCATCGGAAGACGGGCTGCGTCCTCATTGGAGTCATTGACCCCTCCGAGCATGACATACTCGATATAGATACGCCGTCTGGGTGATAGGGGGTAATTACGCAACGTGTCCATAAGCTTTTCGATCGGAAAAGCCCGGTTTATCGGCATTATCTGTTCCCGCTGTTCATTGGTGGTCGCATTCAGGCTAACCGCGAGGTTGACCGGAACTGCCTCGCCAAACTTCATAATGCGCTGAGCAAGCCCGACCGTGCTTACAGTGATGCGACGAGAGCCAAAAGCGGCGCCTTTCTGATCCAGTAAAATCTTAAGGCTTTGCACCACATTATCAAAGTTGTCTAGCGGCTCCCCCATCCCCATGTACACCAGGTTT